>NZ_MEBP01000124.1:0-72804 GCF_001722075.1 Salinivibrio sp. SS2
ACCCACCTGACTCCATGCCGAACTCAGTAGTGAAACGAAGCAGCGCCGATGGTAGTGTGGGGTCTCCCCATGTGAGAGTAGGACATCGCCAGGCTTTGATTATAAATTGTGACTGTTGCTTGCGATTTTTGATAGCTGCGATGCTCATGTACTGACGTACACTGCGCGTCTCGCTTCAAAACTCCCGTCACACAGACACAATTTAAGCATCAAAGCAGATATAAGTAAGACTTTGATGAGACAGAATTGGTGCGGAGTGGTAGTTCAGTTGGTTAGAATACCGGCCTGTCACGCCGGGGGTCGCGGGTTCGAGTCCCGTCCACTCCGCCACTACTTAGAAACCCTAGCTGAAAAGCTGGGGTTTTTTGCGTTTAAGCTCCCCTGAGCCTGACGTCTTGGTCGCGGCACTTGCAGTGCGCGTTGACTCCCGTCCACTCCGCCACTACTTAGAAACCCTGCTAATTTTAGCAGGGTTTTTTTGTTATTGGCCAGGTTCGCCCTGCGGGCGAATGAGTCCCGCAGGATGGCCTGCCCGTTGTCCGCAACCCCGGCCCTCCGCCACTATTTAGAAACCCTAGCTGAAAAGCTGGGTTTTTTTGCGTTTAAGGTATCCCTAATTCAAGAGCGTATTCATGTTAGAGAATTGCACGGCGTGAAGTGTTTCGCTCGCCTTTCACTATACGTTTTTACTAACGCATGCTTAGTCGCGGCTTGATGAGTGCATAAACTGCGATATGTGCGAGCCTGAGTGTCTCAATGCAACGTCGTTACTCTAGACTGTCATGCATTATTGCTACGCGCTTAGCAATAGTTCATCGTTGTAGGTTGATATAGACATAAAAAAAGCGCCTTGCGGCGCTTTTAATGGTTTAGGCCATCCCTTGAATGACCACAAACTTTTCTAGGAGTTGCTCCTCGGTCTCAACATTATCAGGGTCGGTGATAATGCATTTGGATATCGGGCAGACTGACTGGCACGTCGGCTTTTCGTAGTGACCTTTACACTCGGTGCATAAATCTGGCTCGATCTCAAAGATCTCTGAACCCATCGAGATAGCCCCGTTGGGACACTCGGGTTCACACATATCGCAGTTTATGCATTTATCCGTGATAAGTAATGCCATACTACTTTCCTGATGGATTACGCGTATCTTGACCAGATTGTAGGTTACGCATCAGTAGTGCGTATTCCAAGTCCATATCTTCTGGCACAGGAATAAACACAAAGTGACCATTACCTTTGGCATCGTCGATAGACTCTGATTTGCGGTTTTCCATGACTTCAAGAGTGAAGTGGACGTTGCCTTTCGGCGTCATGAGCTCAAGGCTATCACCTAAAACAAACTTGTTCTTCACGGCAACTTCCGCTAAATCGCCACGGCGCTTACCGGTAAACTCACCCACAAATTGCTGTTGGTCAGAGACTGAATAGCCGTAATCATAGTTTTGGTAGCTATCGTGTGTATGGCGACGTAAGAAGCCTTCGGTATAACCGCGGTGCGCGAGGTTTTCCAGTGTGCTCATGAGGCTTTCATCGAAAGGCTTACCGGCCACGGCATCATCAATCGCCTGACGATAAACTTGGGCTGTTCGAGCACAGTAGTAGAAGGACTTCGTCCGACCTTCGATTTTCAGCGAATGAACACCCATTTGGGTCAAGCGTTCAACGTGCTGAATAGCACGGAGGTCTTTTGAGTTCATAATGTAAGTGCCGTGCTCATCTTCATAAGCGGCCATTAATTCACCGGGGCGACGGCCTTCTTCAAGCAAAACCACATCGTCGACAGGCTGACCTTCACCCAATGTTGGCGTGACTTCTTGTACTTGTACCACTTGGCCGGCATCGTCTTCTTTGGCTTCGTGAACCTTATAGTCCCAGCGGCACGCATTGGTACAGGTACCTTGGTTAGGGTCGCGCTTGTTGATGTAGCCGGAGAGCAGACAACGACCCGAGTAAGCCATGCACAGTGCGCCGTGCACAAATACTTCAAGCTCCATCTCTGGGCATTGTTTGCGGATCTCTTCGATCTCTTCAAGCGACAGCTCACGTGAAAGGATTACGCGTTCAACGCCTTGCGAATACCAGAACTTCACTGTCGCCCAGTTCACCGCGTTGGCTTGTACTGACAAGTGAATTGCCATATCGGGGAAATGCTCACGCACCATCATGATAAGGCCTGGATCTGACATGATCAGCGCATCAGGACCCATATCGATGATAGGTTGTAAATCGCGGATAAAGGTTTTCAGCTTGGCGTTGTGCGGTTGAATGTTACAGACCACATAGAACTTCTTGCCCTGAGCGTGGGCTTCATCGATCCCGATTTTCAAGTTCTCGTGGTTAAATTCGTTATTACGCACGCGTAAGCTGTAACGCGGTTGTCCGGCGTAAACGGCATCAGCCCCATAGGCGAATGCGTAGCGCATGTTTTTGAGGCTACCGGCGGGTGAGAGTAGTTCTGGAGTAAACATAATTCCTAGCTAAAGTCTGAGTGTAAGTCAGGCACCTTCATAGTGAAGGTGAGTGTGGGCGCTATTTTACTGTGACAGTGCCCACACTACCAGCAGGAATTACCTAGTCTTTGTGTGGATTAAGCCTGTTGCATCAGTATGCAAAGGCTCACTCGGGCGACTAGTCGGTCTGTAAACCGCCGAGGGTCGTGAATAATCCATCAAGTAATACATCGAGCTCACCGCACATCAACGACAAGTCAGCATCCAGTCGGGCTGCGATATCTTCGCGGTCGATATCCGCGTTTTGATCGCGTAACTCTTCTGAAAACTTCAGGCGCTTAAGGCTGAGATCATCGCCCAACACAAAATGGATTTGTTCTTGCCAGTCCATGGCGAGTTTGGTGACTTGTTTGTCGGCATCGAGGTGAGCGTGAATTTCTTCACTGGTGAGATCTTGCTGTTTGCATTTAATCACCCCACCTTCTTCAAGCAGTGCTTTGAGTTCAGCCTCATCACCAAGGTGGAAGCCCTGAGGCGTGCTGCCTTGTTTCACCCATTCTGTCATGGCGTGTTCCACCGGTGTTTGGGTCTCGACGGGCACTACCGGTAAGCTACCGATGGATTTACGGAGTAAGGCAAGTAGCTCTTCGGCTTTCTTAATACTGGCCGCATCGACCAGAACCAGCCCTTTTGCCGGCATGAGAAGGGCGCACATCTGGCTTTGGCGGGTAAAAGCGCGCGGGAGCAACTCCATGACAACATCATCTTTTAGGCTGTCTTTCTCACGTTTTTTCAAACGTTGGCCTTGGGCTTGCTCCATGGCATCAACTTTTTCTTCTAGCGCATCTTTGATCACCGAGGCAGGGAGCAGCTTTTCTTCTTTGCGTGCCCGGATCAAAATATTGCCACCGCTGACATGGGTCAGCATGTCGCCGTGCTTACCCAATGCTTTATCCCAGCCAAACTTCTGCATGTCCTGGCTGCCGCAAGGGGTAAAGTCGAACTCTTTGAGTTGGCTTTCGAGCTGTTCGGGATCGAGAGGAATGTCACGGGTGAGGTGGTAGACGAGTAAGTTCTTAAACCAAATCATGGCGAGGCTTTATCCATCCAGTTGTGAGAAAGCCAACATGGTATTGCATTCATCCTCGAATGTCGCTGCAATTAGCGTAGAATTTTACCCGGCTCGCGACATTGGCGTGTGTCTATGACCTCGTCTTTTTTCAACCAACGGATAACCCCAGCAGTGTTAAAAATCATTCATACCTCAGATTGGCACCTTGGCCACCAATTGCATGGCTATGATCGTCAGCAAGAGCACCAAGCGTTTCTTGATTGGCTACAGCAGCAATTGATAGATGAAGAGGCGGATGCCTTGTTGGTTGCCGGAGACATCTTCGATAGTGCCAATCCGCCTGCCAGCGCTTGGCGTATGCTATACCGCTTCTTAGCGGATGTGGCTAAGGCATTGCCCCAACTGAATGTGATTATTACCGGTGGGAACCATGACTCACCTAGCAAACTCGATGCGCCACACGAGCTACTCAAAGCCTTTGATTTACACTTAATTGGTGCTATCTCACGGCACAGCGATGGTAGTTTAGATACCGAGCGTATGATGGTACCGGTGACGGACAAAGAGGGGCAAACCGCCGCTTGGGTGATGGCAGTGCCTTTTTTACGTAGCAGTGATTTACGCACGGAAGGATTGGGGGAAGACGATGATCGTCTCATCGAAGGGGTGCGACAGATTTATCAGCAAACTGAACAAGCGGCGCGCGCCAAATGCACGGGGAGCCAAGCGCTGATTGCGATGGGGCATGTTTATATGGCGAGTGGGCAGCTATCAGAAATGTCTGAGCGACGCATTCTCGGGGGCAACCAGCATGCGCTGCCGGCTGATATTTTTGCCAAGGATGTTGCCTATGTGGCACTAGGACATTTGCACCTTGCCCAGCGGGTCGCGAAGCAAGAGCGAATTCGCTATTGTGGTTCGCCGATCCCACTGTCTCTTTCAGAGCGACACTATCGTCATCAAGTGCTCGCTGTCACGTTAGAGGGGGAGCAGCTTGCCGATATTCGCTCTCTTGAAGTACCGCGAAAGGTCGACTTACTGCGTGTGCCAGACAAGCCTGCTCCGCTTGATGAAGTGATAGAAGCGCTGCAGGCGCTGACCCTTTCCTCACTATCGCTGGATATGCAGCCGTTATTGGAAGTGCCTGTTCTATTGGATGCCCCGCAACCGATGTTGCGTGAGAAGATCCTCGCGGCGCTAGAGGGGCAGCCTATCCGTTTGGCGAAGATAACGCCGCACTATCGTGACCGCACCCACGAGCGCCAATTTCGTGAGCAGCGCTTGTCTGACGTCGAGCCGTTTCAAGTTTTCCGTCACGGCTGGCAGCAAAAATATCAAGGTGAGCCGGATCCGGCTATCGCAGCGACTTTTTCACATTTGCTTGAACAACTGGAACAGGATGAGGACCAATAAACGATGAAAATTCTGGCATTACGTGGCGAGAACCTGGCCAGTATTCAACACCCGTTTGAGTTGGACTTTTCGAAGGGCCCTTTGGGTGATAGCGGTTTGTTTGCGATCACTGGCAAAACGGGGGCTGGTAAATCCACGTTGTTAGATGCTATCTGTCTTGCGCTATACGACAAAATCCCGCGCTTTCAAGCCAACAAAAAGAACGATGCGGATATTGGTCTCGGCGATCCTGCAACCCGAGTTAAAGCCAACGATGTGCGCAGTATTTTGTCGCGAGGAAAAGGTGAAGGTTACGCAGAAGTCGACTTCTTTGCCCATGACGGCAGTCGCTGGCGTGCCCATTGGTCGGTACGTCGCGCGCGAGGCAAAGCCGATGGTCGGATCCAAGCCAGTGAGCATTGGCTCGAAAACCTCACCACCGGCCAACGTTTTGCAGGAAAGAAACAGGAAGTGCTCAGTGAAATTGAGCGTCTGGTCGGGCTCAGCTACGAGCAGTTTCGTCGTGCGGTGATGCTCCCCCAAGGGGATTTTGCGGCTTTTTTGAAAGCGTCAGCAGATGATCGCGCAGCACTGCTGGAGCGAATGACTGGCACCGAAATTTACAGCCGTTTATCCCAAATGGCCCATGAGCGTGCCCGTGATGAAAAACAAGCACTGGATCAGCTCATGCAACAGCTCGGTGACATTCAGCTCCTGAGCGAAGATGAAGAGCAGCAATTGGTGGATGAACAAGCCCAATGCCAACAGGCGGTCAAACATCATCAACACCAACTCAAAATGCTGAACGACTACCGCCAGCAACATACCCACTTAGCGCAGGCGCAACAAGCACTTGATGACGCGCAAGTGGCACTGGATGAGGCGGAACAAGAAAAAGCGGGTGTGGAAGCGCGCCGAGAGACATTGGCACAGATTGAACGTGCCCAAGCGGCGCGAGAGGATCTCAATGCGCTGCAGCGTTACCAGTGGCAGTCGCTATCCTTGGGGAAAGATCTAGCTGCACTAGCCCGAGATGAACAGGCTGTTGCCGCCGACTATGAGCGACAAGCGGATCGTTGGCGAGAAGCCAATCGCGCATTGACCGATGCCGAGCAAGCGTGGGCTGATATAGAGCCGAAGGTGCGTGAGGCTCAGCAAATCGAGACCCAATTAGCCAGTCTTGATGAGCAAATGCGTGAGCAAAACATCACCCTCAATGAAGAACAGCAAAAATGGCGTCAAGCGCAACAGACCCTTGAACAAACCCGTGCCCATGCACAGCATTTGGTGCATCGTGAAACGATCATTGCTGAGCAACTGGCAGCGTTTGGCGATTTCGGTCACGTGGCTGAGCACTATCAGCCGGTGTTTGACAACCTCAAGCAGTTTCTTGATTGCCAAGATGCGCTAGCCGCACTGAGTGATGAGCATAGACAGCGACAGCAGCAAGCCCAGCAATGGCGCCCTCAGCGCGATAAGCTTGAGCAGGATATTGCGCAAGTGGATGCCAGCAGTGACCAGTTAAAAACAAAACGAGCGGCTGCAGAACCCTATCGCCTGATCGCGGAGCAAGAAGCCGAACAATCGCGCTATAGCCAATTGCAGTCTACCCGTCGTCTACAAGAGGCGGTTTTAAATGAAGCACATAACTGGCAATACTGGGACGAGCGCTGCCAACATAATCAGTTGGAGTTCGAAAAATTTGATGCCATTTTCCGCGATAGCCAAACCCACCTAACGCGTTTGAAAGACACGGTAACGCGCCAACAAGCTCAGGTTGACGAAGCGCGTCACAGTTTGCAGCAAGCGATGGCCGTGATGGAGTTGGAAGACTTGCGTCAGGCGCTTAACGAGGGAGACCCTTGTCCGCTTTGTGGGGCGACTGAGCATCCTTACTTACACCATGCGCCTGTAGTGGAAAGCTTGATTGATCAGCAGCAAACGCGTCTTGCTGAGCTGCAAGCGACACTCAATCAAAGCCAAGCAGAATATTACTACTGGCAAAAGCAACACCAGCAAAGTGAGCATGCATGTGCTGAGTTGCGAGAGCAGGGACAAGTGTGGCAGGCGGAGCGTGATCAATACGAAAAAGGGCTGCGTGTTGCCATCGCTGAATTGGATAGTGACACCGACAGGCAGACGCCACTGCGTGATGTGCTCATCGATATTGAAGCCCGTGCCCAACAGACGCAAGCGGACTATGTGGCCTGTTATCAAGCCATAACCGAACGTCAGCAACAGCTTGCCCATATTCAGCAGATTGATGCGGCACTCAGTGAGTTGCAACAAGCTCGAGAGCAGCTTGTTGCCCGTCGTCACCACTTAGACCAAGCGCTAACCGAATGTGAAACACGCCTTAGCGCCATTGACGAACAATGGCACCAGCAACAAGCTCAGCGTGATAGTCGCTGCGAAGCACTCGATAAACAGCTAGGCAAAGGCCAATGGCAGGCCAGCTTACAACAAGTTGGCTCCGCACGTTACATTCGGCAAATGGAACAAAAAATCCAGCAATACCGCGCTTTGCAAGCGGAGCGTGAGGGGATGGCGGAAGAAAAGCAGCGTACCGACACCGAGCTTGCCACGCTCACACAGCAGTGTCAGAGCTTGTCAGATGCCATTCAGTCACGTCAGACGCAGTTGGTGAACTTGGCCCAACAACATCAGCAGCGTATGGCGGCGCGACAAGCGCTGGTGGGGGATCAGGATCTTGCGAGCTTAGAAACTGAGTACAAATCACGCATAGACGCGCAGCGCCAGCGTCGAGCTGAGGCGGAAAAGGCGTATACGCAAGCCAGTGAACAACGCGCCGGCTTGCAAGCCCGTCAGCAAACTTTGCAGCAGCAACGGCAAGATGCTAATCAGCACTATCGTACCGCCGTTAGGCGTTGGATCCAGTGGCAACCTGCGCTGGGAATGAGTCAGTATACTTTGATGGCGCATTTATCATTGAGCGAGGCTTGGCGGGCGGATGAACGCCAAGCTTTAAACCAGATTGAGGCGCGCTATCAGGAAGCAAAAACACGCTTTGAAGAACGTGAACAGCAGCTAAATCATTGTCATCAGGCCATTGCGACCGCCAAAGCGTGGTTTGATGAACAAGCGCTGACAGATGACGAGACAGTCTTGGAGACGCAGCAAGCCGAGTGGCAACACGCACAAGAGCAGGCTGAGCAGCGTGTGTTCGATATTCGGCATCGGCTGACGCAAGCCGAGCAGGCACGTCAGCAAGCGGGGAGTTTAACGGACAAAATTGATACCCAGCGCAGCAAAACGGAACAATGGCTAAAACTGGCCGACTTAATTGGCTCGGCCAGCGGTGCCAAATTTCGTAACCTTGCCCAATCACTCACACTCGCCCAGCTGGTGGAGATTGCCAACGAGCACCTTGCTTCGCTCTCCCCTCGCTACGCGCTGCAAACCGTACCCGACAGTTTGTTAGCATTGCAGGTGGTGGATCATGATATGGGAGATGAAGTGCGCAGCGTGGAATCCCTCTCTGGAGGAGAGAGTTTCTTGGTTTCTTTGTCGCTGGCACTGGCGCTCGCCTCATTAGCGGCAGATACCCGTCAGTTAGGATCGCTGTTTATCGATGAAGGCTTTGGCACCTTGGACCCTGACAGCTTAGAGATGGCGCTGTCGTGTCTCGATACCCTGCAGGCGGATGGACGCCAAATTGGTGTGATCTCTCATGTGAGTACGTTGGTCGAGCGGATTGGCGCCCAAGTTCGCGTAGACAGTCAGGGCGGAGGTGCAAGTCGCGTGCTGGTCACACAGCAAGGTGTTGGCTAGGTCACAGCATGCACAAAGGGTGGGGAATTTGCTCGCGCTGGGTCACAAAAATGTCATAATAAATCCACATAATGGCGCCAGTTAAATGATAACACTAGGTAATTATCATGGTTAGAAGGATTCTAGTTGTTGAGGACGAAGCGCCGATCCGAGAGATGCTGTGCTTTGTGCTGGAGCAAAAAGGCTACCAAACGGTAGAGGCCGAAGACTACGACTCGGCGCTGGCGCAAATTTGCGAGCCTTATCCGGAAATGATCCTCATGGATTGGATGTTACCGGGCGGATCGGGGATTAACTTGATCAAGCACCTTAAGCGCGATGAACTGACCCGACAAATTCCTGTAGTGATGCTGACCGCGCGTGGGGAAGAGGAAGATAAAGTCCGAGGCCTAGAAGTTGGCGCGGATGATTACATTACCAAACCTTTTTCACCGAAAGAGCTCATGGCACGCTTAAAAGCGGTGATGCGTCGCGTATCACCGACCACACTGGACGATGTGATTGATGTACAAGGCCTCAAGTTAGACCCTGTCTCGCACCGTGTGACAGCCAATGATGAACCGCTCGATATGGGGCCAACCGAATTTAAAATGTTGCACTTTTTTATGACGCACCAAGAGCGTGTCTACAGCCGTGAGCAGCTTTTGAATAACGTTTGGGGTACCAATGTGTATGTTGAAGATCGTACCGTTGATGTGCATATCCGGCGTTTGCGCAAAGCGCTTGAAGCGGGCGGCCATGATAAGTTAGTGCAAACCGTACGTGGCGCAGGATATCGCTTCTCGACACGCAACTAAAAAGATAGAAAGCGCTCCACATACGTTGGGGTGGATGGAGAGTAAATGGTCGAACGACTGTCTTGGAAGAAGCTAGCTTGGGAGCTGGCTTTTTTTTATTTGCCTTGGTTTATTATTGGCTGGCTGTTCGGTGGCCTGCCTTGGTTGCTATTGGGTGCAACGGTTGCCATGTTGCTTTGGCATCTGCATCAACAAATCAAACTGTCCGACTGGCTATGGAAAGATAAAAGCCTGACCCCGCCTTCAGGCACAGGCTCTTGGGAGCCATTGTTTAATGGCATTTATCGGCTTCAAAAACGTAATCGCCGCCGTCGCAAAGAGTTAGCAAACCTGATCCGTCGTTTCCGCAACGGGGCCGAATCCTTGCCCGATGCGGTGGTAGTCTTTGAAAGTGATGGCTCGATTGTGTGGTGTAACAAGCTGGCACAAGAACTCCTTGGCTTGCGAATGCCAGATGATAATGGCCAACATATCAGTAATCTTATTCGAGCGCCTGAGTTTGTCAGCTACATCGCCGAGGCAAATTACGATATACCGTTAGAAATGCGCTCCCACATCAACAGTGCGCGTACCTTAGAATTTCGTACCATGCCCTATGCCGAGGGAGAGTTCTTGATGGTGGTGCGTGATATCACCCAACTCAAACAGCTGGAAGGAATGCGACGCAACTTCTTCGCCAATGTCTCACATGAACTGCGTACGCCAATGACGGTGTTGCGCGGATATCTTGAGATGACAGAAGATCCTGACATGGTGATAGGACCAATGTGGCCGAAAGCGCATGGTGTTATGACTGAACAGCTATCGCGCATGGAATCACTGGTTGAGCAGCTCCTGACGTTATCCAAAATTGAGGCGGCCGCAAAACCAGAATTAGATCACGATGTTGATGTGCCAGCCATGCTGGATGTTTTGCAAAAAGAGGCGCAAACCTTGAGTGGTGATCGTGAGCATGTGCTGACGTTTGATGTTGATAAGAGCCTAAAAGTAAAAGGCAATGACGACCAACTCCGCAGCGCGATTTCCAATTTAGTCTATAACGCGGTGAAGCATACCCCAGCGCAGGCGGCGATTTCCGTCAAATGGTATCGCACAGACAAAGGTCCGCGTTTAGAGGTCACGGATAGTGGCGAAGGCATTCCTCCGCAACACCTCGATCGCTTAACCGAACGCTTTTATCGTGTCGATAAGGCGCGCTCTCGTGAAACCGGTGGCAGTGGTCTGGGTTTGGCAATCGTCAAGCACGCCCTGAGCCATCATGATGCGGAGCTCGAGATCCAAAGTGAGGTAGGGATGGGCAGTACCTTTGCATTTACGCTGCCGGAGCGATTGACATGTTAAGGTGGGGCATACTCTGTGTCAGCCTGCTTTGGACTGCACTAGCCCAGAGCCATACGACCCAGTCAATGCTGCCGGAATATCAGCGTATCAGCGGGGTTTCGGGGAACCTAAACTCCGTAGGTTCGGATACCCTAGGCAACATGATGGCGGCGTGGTCCGACGGGTTTAAGCGTTTGTACCCGGGCGTAAATGTCCAGCTGCAAACCCCCGGCTCTGCCTCGGCGGCCCCCGCTCTGGTGGAAGGTACAGCACAACTTGGCCCAATGAGCCGTCCGATGCGGGTCAGTGAAGAAAATGCGTTCCAAGCTCGATTCGGTTATCCACCCACCGCTGTGCCGGTGGCGATTGATGCCATGGCGGTTTATGTCCACCAAGATAACCCGCTACAGAGAATTAACTTCAATCAGCTAGATGCTATCTTTTCGCGAACGCTCTGGTGTGGGGCGAGTGAGCCTATTACCCGCTGGGGGCAGTTAGGGCTTACGGGGCGTTGGCAACATCGCGATCTACAATTGTTTGGGCGTAACTCGGTATCCGGCACCTATGGCTACTTTAAACAGGCGGCATTGTGTCGAGGCGACTTTCGTGCTAACGTCAACGAGCAACCGGGATCGGCATCTGTGGTGCAGTCCGTAGCCTCTTCATTAAATGCGATCGGATACGCGGGGATGGGTCACCAAGCGTCGGGGGCGAAAATGCTCGCCGTCGGTCATCCCGGCAAGCCCGCTGTTCTGCCGACTCAGCAGTCAATTCGCGACGGTGAGTACCCACTAACACGGTATTTATACCTCTATATCAATAAATCACCCAACGCGCCCCTAGCTCCGCTTGAGGCCGCGTTTATGGGGTATATCCTCTCTGCTCAAGGGCAAAAGGAAGTAAGCCGAGAAGGATATATTCCCCTCCCGGCGCAGGTGGTGCATGCGCAGCGCCACGCACTTGGATTGGATTAGTCGCTAAAACAAAGCGACCAGCCGGCCGCTTGCCAGTAGTCTTGCTCTGCGGTCAGGTCGGCCGCAAGTAAGCGATTATCACCCAGCCAGCCTTTGGGAAACTGCAGCTGCCAACCGCCGTTTTTATCGATAGTCACCGTAATCTCGGGGAGAGCTTCGTCATTGCGCTGTGAGTGCAACACACAGGCGAGCCGCAGTGCGCAGATGAGCGTTTCGATCAGTTTGGGTTTAAACAAGGTGAATTTGGGCATTTCTCCCAGCTTTAACGCTTTACGATGAAAGCGCGCGAGGGTTGCCAAGACGGTTTGTTGCTCTTGGTTAAACCCGGGTAGGTTAGTATTGCTGAGAATATACGCCGAATGTTTGTGATAGCCCGGATATCCAATGCTTAACCCCACTTCGTGCAATAAAGCGGCCCAATTGAGTAAGCCAGCCAATTCCGTTTTTTTACTGCCTTGTTCGGGCTCGGCTTGTGCATAGAAGTGGGCGGCTGTCTGTTGCACCCGCCGAGCATGATCAAGGTCGACATTGTAGCGTGCAGCCATATCATCTGTGGTTCGGCCACGGATGTCGGTGCGTTGGAAGCGCTCTTCCATCTCATACAGCAAGCCTTCACGCAGAGCACCATCTGAGAAGCGCAATTCATCAATTTTGAGCGCGTCGAGAACACCGGATAAAATCGCCACCCCAGCGGCAAAGACAGGCTGCCTGTCTTCGGTCAATCCCGGTAAATCGATGCTGTCACTGTGTTTGAACTTTAATAGCTTTTCAATCACATTATCCAAGCGCTTGCGCGTGATAATGCCATCCTCATCGCCCAACCCAATCACCACCTCTCGAATGGCTTTAATGGTGCCCGATGCGCCTAACGCGACTTGCCATCCTGCTTTGCGATATTGACTCGCCAGACTTTCCAATTTTTGTTGGGTAGCCGTTTGGGCTGCGAGAAACTGCTTTTCACTCAGCGCGCCTTGTGGGAAAAAGCGTTCGTTATAGCTGACACATCCCATGCGTTTGCTATTAACGAGCAGGGGCTGAAAGTCTTCACCAATCACAAGCTCGGTTGAGCCACCACCGATATCAATCACTAAACGGCGACCCAGATTTTGCTGGGTGTGAGAGACCCCCAGATAAATCAGGCGTGCTTCTTCTTCACCCGCAATAATTTCAATCGGGTAAGGGAAGACTTGATTCGCCCGTTCAATAAATTCATGTGCGTTTTTGGCTTGGCGTAACGTATGAGTTGCTGCGATCCGTACGTTGTCTATCTCAATGCCATTAAGGCGTTCGGCAAACATGGCTAAACAGTCAACACCACGTTGTATCGCTTCGTCGCTTAGGCGCTGCTTTTTATCCAGCCCTGCGGCTAATCGCACCCGCTGCTTGTGGCGACTGATAATTTGTAGGCCTTGCCCGACCACGCGGGCAACCACCATATGAAAGCTATTAGAGCCAAGATCTACGGCCGCAATCTCTCGCGGCTTATCATTACTTGCTTGGGGGAGTGTCATGCTGCAACTTTTCCGCGTGTTTGAGTTCTTGTCTCTCCAACTGCTTGAGAAAATCGTAAGTCTCGATTTGCGATCGAATTTTTTTCTTGTTCCCTCGTTTAACATAGGTATTCGACATCTCCTTGTCGATGATACGCGCCTTGGTCCGATCGGAAAATTGGATCTCGAGGATGTCCATGATGCGATCTTTTAAGCGCGGATCGCGGATGGGTGCCCCGACTTCGATACGGTTATCAATATTGCGGGTCATCCAGTCGGCGGAAGAGATATAGACATCACGCTCACCGCCATTTTCAAACGCAAATACACGTGGGTGTTCTAAAAACCGATCGACGATACTGATTGCCTTGATATTTTGACTCACGCCTTTTACGCCCGGCACTAAAGAGCACATACCGCGTACAATCATGCGGATTTTTACCCCTTCGCTACTGGCTCGGTAAAGCAGGTTTACCAAGCTTTTATCGACAAGGTTGTTCACTTTTAAGGTGATCCCGGCCTTACGCTTGGCTTTCGCGTGTTCGATTTCGCGCTCAATCAGCTTTTGAATGCGGCGTCGAGAGTTACGTGGTGACACGATCAAATGATTGAACTTGACCGGACGATAAGGGTTTTCGATAAACTCGAAGACCTTACGAATTTCAGACGTGATCTGCTGATCGGCGGTAAAAAGTGCAAAGTCGGTATAAATACGGGCCGTTTTTTCGTGGAAGTTACCGGTGCCAATGTGGCCATAATCACGTAATTCGCCGTTTTCTCGGCGTGAAATCAGGCAAAGCTTGGAGTGAATTTTAAGCCCTGGGGTACCAAATACGACCTTGACGCCAGCATCGGTGAGCACGCGCGACCATTCGATATTGGCTTCTTCATCGAAACGGGCTTGTAGCTCGACTACCACGGTCACACGCTTGCCGTTATTGGCTGCATCAATCATGGAGTTAATGATCCGCGAGTTCTTTGCCACCCGGTACACGTTAATGCGAATGCTGCGCACGGACGGATCAAAAGAAGCCTGACGGACCAGCTCTGTCATATGACGGAAGGTGTGGTACGGATAGTAAAGCAGGATGTCGCGCTCACGAATGGCATCGAAAGCATTGTTATGTAATTGAAAATCGGCCGATTCGAATGGCGGCAGTGGCGGGTTTTCCAGATATTTTCGCCCGACATTAGGAAAGCCGATAAAGTCGCGAAAATTATGATAACGCGCACCGGGTAGGACGCTGTCATAATCAGAAATTTTCAGCACTTGGATGAGTTTACTCACCATTTCCGGCGGCATATCCCGTTGGTAGACAAAGCGCACCGGGAGAGCGGTGAGGCGTTGGTCCAAGCTTTCCGACATATTTTCGAGCAGGCTGTGCTCCACCTCATTGGTGAGATCGTACTCTGCATCTCGGGTCATTTTCATGGCATAAGCATCGACCGTGTCGTAGTCGAAGAAACCGCTGAAAATTTGGTCGAGACATAAGCGAATGATGTTGTCGAGCAAGATGATGGTTTTGCGCTGTCGTTTCCCCTTGGGCTCAGGGACTTTAATAAAACGGTCAAGATCATCTGTTGGGATCTCAATCAACGCATACTTGGGCTCTTCCCCTTCTTTTTTAAGCTGTACGGCGAGGTACGAGTAGGCATCTTTCAGAAAGCTCAATACATCGACGTCTTTGGTCAGCATAATCGGCGTAATGTAGGGCAGAATATTGCTGCGAAAATAGCGCTTTAGCCATTGAGATTGATTATCGGTAAGCTGACGTTCGTTGACCAGAAAGATATTGCGGCGCGCCATCTCCAGCAAGATATCGTTGTAGAGGTGGTCGAAATCTTGGTTTAGCTTGACGACTTTCGCTTGAATTTTACTTAAAAGTTCTTTGGCATGACTGTCGACCCCACGCTCTTCGTCAATGATGATACGGCGTTTAACGTCCGCGAAACGCACTTGATAAAACTCATCAAGGTTGGAGGAGAAAATCCCCAAAAAACGAACACGTTCGATAATGGGGACGCTCTTATCGGCGGCTTCTTGGAGGACGCGTTCGTTAAAAGATAGCCAACTTAATTCTTTGTCGACGTGGTAAGTATCTAATGTCATAAAGCGTGAGAAAATCCTGTTCTACTGGGTGAAATTACTGTCAAACTCGACGATCAAATCGTCGGACAGTGCTTCAAGGGCTTCGTGTAACATGGAGACATCCGCATCCGGCGGAATATCCAGATAAAAATCAGCAGTAAATATTTGCCCACCGGTATTGGCTGCGCTTTGTGTTTGCGCATTGAGTTTATTAATAGTGATACCGTGAGCGGCCAGTAATTGGCTGAGTGTTTGAACAATGCCGCGACGATCGTTGCCCGTAACCGACAAGGTATGTGTGGTCGGGTTAGGGGTGACTGGTTTGGCGTCGGTGATCAGCAGCTGTAAGCCATCCAATTCGCGAAGGGCATGGACGAGCGCATCTGCATGGGTATCAGACACAGATAGATGGATGATCCCTGCGAATTGTCCGGCGAGTTGGCTAAGGCGGCTGGCTTGCCAGCTCCCGTGATACGTAAAAATGGTCTGTGAGATTTGATCAACCAGCCCAGCGCGATCGGGACCCATCAGTGTGATAACAAAATGTTTCATGCGTGATCCTTACGGCGATTGTCGAGTCAATTATTGAGGCCGGTCAAGGTGTTGTCTATGCTGCTTTGCAGTAAAGTCGCTAAACTGTGCCCAATATCAACCTGCGCCAGCCTAAAGCCCGTTTGTTTCATTTTTATTGCGTACAGCCCTCGGTGGTATCCCTGTTTAGAGTAGGGATGTCATAAAAATGTCATTGTAATGACATACAATTAAGGGCTTGATCTAAAACAAGAGGCACGAATGACCCACACTTCACCATCACTCAAAGATGCCAATCGAGTAAGACGTTTAAAAGACACGTTTACACGGCATACAGTACGTCTTGGTGGCGTGATGGTATTGGTCACTTTACTGCTCTTGTTCTTTTATTTGCTGACCGTCGTGTTACCGCTTTTTCATCAAGCGAGTATGACGCCGACCGGCCGTTTTAGTGTGCCAACACCAGCTACGCCGCACTTTATTGGCGCTGACAATCGTGAGCAGCTGGTTTATGCGCTTGATGACAGTGGCACCTTAACCGTAGCCCGTCGTCCTTTACAGGTCGACCAAGTTGCAACTGTCATGTTGGCGCGCAACTTATCAGATATTCCCCGTCCTGCGGTGGCGACAGTCCCTGCCACAGCGCCCTTTATGGCTGTAGAAATCAAACCGGGGCAAGTAGGCGTTTGGCAGCTACGTTTTCGCGCTGAGTATGGCGATAGTACCTCGGTATTACCCAAGCTGCGCCGTATGGCGGCATTTCCTTTACCTGTGATACTGGACTCGTCGGCGCTACGCCAATTAGCGCTCGCTGTGCCAGACAGCTTACACGGCGAAAATATAGCCCCTGTTTTGGTGGCGGTGACACACACACAGGAGTTGGTGCTTTATCGCAGTGGACGGATTGAACGTCACTCACTGAGTGAGCCAGTTGATAATATAGCGCTCTCGCCTGACGGACAGCGCCTCTTTGTTCGCCAAGGCAGCACACTGACGGTGTGGCGAATTCACGGGCAACAGATGGCCGTACGTGAAACCATTAATCTTGCCAATGTGGTGGAGAGTCCGGTTCAGGCGATGACTTTGCTCGCAGGTGGGCGTTCGTTAATGTTACACCATCAAGATGGCGGCTTGAGTCAGTGGTTTGATGTGGTGAAAAGTGGCCAGCCATCGCTGACCGAAGTGCGGTTATTTCAGCCAGCTAAAGGGAAGTTTGTGGCCTCACCGGAGCTGCACCGTAAAAGTATTGCGGTTGCGGATGAGCAAGGGGGGCTGAGCTTGCTGCATGCGACCAGCGAAAAGCAACGTTACTTTGCGGCCATGCTCGATACCTTGCCGCAAGCAATGGCATTTTCTCCTGGTGCACAGGCACTGATTACCGCCACCGATGGTGTATGGCAATGGTTTGCTGTCGATAATCCACACCCAGAAGTTAGTGTTCATTCACTTTGGGAGAAGGTCTGGTACGAAGGGTACGCAGAGCCCCAATATGTGTGGCAATCCACTTCAGCGGATGACACGTTTGAAGCTAAATTAAGCGTGGTCCCGGTGATTTTTGGCACCCTGAAAGTGGCACTCTTTGCGCTTGTATTTGCCGTCCCGATGGCGATTGGTGCGGCGATTTATACTGCCTATTTTATGTCTTCGGGGTTACGTAAAGTCGTGAAGCCGACGGTTGAAACCATTGAGGCACTGCCAACCGTTATTATCGGCTTTTTAGCCGGGCTCTGGTTAGCCCCTTGGGTTGAGCAACACCTGCCCACGGTATTTTTACTGTTGCTGATGGTGCCACTTTGTTTGCTGGGTCTTAGCATGATTTGGCGAATGATCCCGCGCTATGTACGCCGCCGCTTACCGGACAACGCACAAATCTTGGTGATCATTCCGTCCCTGTTACTGATTGCCTTGGTGGCTTGGCAATTAGGTCCTTGGTTAGAACACCTATGGTTTGACGGCGATGCGCGTCGCTTTATCACCCATGAATTAGGGATAGGCTATGACCAGCGTAACGCACTGGTAGTCGGTATTGCGATGGGCTTTGCGGTAGTGCCAACCATTTTCTCGATTGCGGAAGATGCCATTTTCTCTGTACCACCGCATTTAAAAAGTGGCGCGTTGGCCCTAGGGGCCACTCACTGGCAGACATTGACACGTGTGGTATTACTCACCGCAAGCCCGGGTATTTTTTCGGCGGTGATGATGGGACTAGGGCGTGCGGTGGGCGAAACCATGATTGTACTGATGGCGACCGGGAATACGCCCATCATGGATTGGAATCTGTTAGAGGGGTTGCGCACTTTGTCCGCCAATATCGCGGTTGAAATGCCCGAGTCTGAGGTGGGGAGTTCCCATTATCGCGTGTTATTTTTAACCGCATTTATTTTGTTTGTATTTACCTTTGTGTTTAACACCTTAGCTGAACTCGTACGCCAACGCTTGCGCGACAAGTACAGTAACTTATAGGTGGGGATGAGAGATCGTATGCGCGCATGGATGAAATCAGGAACCCCTTGGGTGTGGATAACCGCAGGCATGGTCAGTGTCAGCTTGACTGCGATCCTTGGTGTGTTGCTTCTTATTGGTGCGCGCGGGTTGGGCTATTTTTGGCCTACGCCCATCACCCAGTTCACGCTCAATACACCCGAAGGCCAAGAAACGGTGATTGGGCAGATTTACCAAACGGACCGTGTCGACGCGACGCAACTGCAAGATGCAGGCATCACATTACCGGAAGATGCTAACCCAGATTATGCCCGTTTAGTGGTCAAGATCGGTAATCGCGAGCGTGAGGGAGTGGACTTCCGGCAGTTGTTGACGTTTAACATTCGCAGCCAATTTACTCCGGCATCATTAGCCATGATAGAGCGGGTCGAGAATGGGGTTTTCTATGGATGGCCTGTTGCGCTGGTAGATGAGAACGGTACGCGCCATCGCCTAGATGAGGCAGATCTTGAGGCGCGACTTGATGCCTTGTCCGCGCGACGTGATGTGATTGATGACATTGAACGCGTCCACCTAGCCAGTGTCAATTATCAACTGGAACAGCTGCGTTTAGAGGAAAAACGCTGGGCCTTGGCCCATGCCGCAAATCGTGAGCCCCCAGCCCATATCGCAGAGCAGCGCGCGCAGCTATTGGACCAATATTCCCAGCTTGAGAAGAAGCTGGAAAGTTTACGCCATCACCAAGATGATGCCATGTTAGTGGTCAAAGATAGCCATCATGAAGAAGTGCTACTGCCACTTCGTAACGTCTTGGCGGTATGGTACCCCAACGCAATGAGCGGGGTTGAGAAGCTGCTCTTTTGGGGCCATCAAATTGGTGCGTTTGTCTCAGAGCCACCACGAGATGGTAATGCTTCTGGCGGTGTGTTTCCGGCCATTTTTGGCACCGTGTTTTTGGTGCTGTTGATGGCTGTGATTGTGACACCGCTTGGGGTGATTGCCGCGGTGTACCTTCATGAATATGCGCCAAAAACCGCGTTTACACGGATGATTAGGATTGCGGTCGTTAATTTGGCCGGGGTACCTTCGATCGTCTATGGCGTCTTTGGTTTGGGCTTTTTTGTCTATTTCATCGGTGGTTCGATTGATGAGCTCTTTTATCAAGCCGCTCAACCTGCCCCTGTCTTTGGAACGCCGGGCGTACTGTGGTCAGCGTTAACATTGGCGATTTTGACGCTGCCCGTGGTCATTGTGTCGACAGAGGAAGGGTTGGCACGCATCCCGACCAGTGTTCGTCATGGTGCGTTTGCATTAGGTGCGACCCAAGCCGAGACACTGTGGCGAGTTGTGCTGCCGATGGCAAGTCCGGCGATGATGACTGGGCTGATCCTCGCCGTTGCGCGTGCAGCCGGTGAGGTTGCGCCTTTGATGTTGGTGGGGGTAGTGAAAGTGGCACCTGCTTTGCCGGTGGATGGTAACTTCCCCTTTTTGCACCTCGAACGTAAGTTCATGCATCTGGGATATCATATTTATGATCTTGGCTTTCAGAGTACCCATATTGAATCGGCACGCCCTCTGGTATACGCCACCTCGTTTTTACTGGTGTCTGTGATTGTGGCGTTAAACCTTGCCGCTATCGGGATCCGCCATTACTTGCGAGAAAAGTATCGCGATTTGGAACAATAATGATGAGGCTCGACAACCTATGTTTTTGATAAACTCCCGAATTGGCCTGACGCCCGAGCTCGATTTGGCAAATTTGCCTGAAGAGCAAACCGCGCTGTCGATCCGTCATCTCAATTTGTACTATCAGCAAACACAAGCTTTGTTTGATATTAATATGCGGATCCCAAAGGGAAAGGTCACGGCGTTTATCGGCCCGTCCGGCTGTGGTAAGTCGACCTTGCTACGCTGTATTAATCGGATGAATGATCTGGTTGATGGCTGTCGTGTCCGCGGGGAAGTGACTCTGCATGGGCAAAATATTTACGATCGCGACGTTGATGTGCCCGCATTACGCCGCCAAGTTGGTATGGTGTTTCAGCGGCCCAACCCTTTTCCTAAATCTGTTTATGAAAATGTGGTGTTCGGATTACGCCTGCAGGGTATCAATGATCCGCGGGTGCTAGATGATGCGGTAGAGCGAGCGCTGCGAGGGGCGGCTTTGTGGAATGAGGTAAAAGACAGACTCAATGATAATGCATTTGGCTTGTCAGGCGGTCAGCAGCAGCGTTTGGTTATCGCCCGTGCGATCGCGATTGAACCAGAGGTATTGTTGCTCGATGAGCCTTCATCAGCGTTGGATCCGATTTCAACGTTGACGATTGAAGAGTTGATTAATGATTTGAAAAGCCAATACACCGTGGTGATCGTCACCCATAATATGCAACAAGCCGCGCGTGTCTCGGATCAAACCGCATTTATCAATATGGGGCGTTTGGTGGAATACGCGGACACGGACACCTTGTTTACGACGCCGAAAAATAAACAAACTGAAGACTATATAACTGGTCGCTACGGATAAGGAGCAGGCCTTGGACAACCATAACATCAGTCGCCACATTTCAGGGCAGTTTAATGCCGAGCTTGAAGCCATTCGAACCCATGTTTTAACCATGGGGGGGTTGGTCGAACGCCAACTGACCGATGCACTACGTGCCATGCATAACCAAGATGTCGATCTGGCGCGTCATGTTATTCGTGAAGATCACAAAGTCAATGGCATGGAAGTAGCGATCGATGAGGCGTGTACGCGAATTATTGCCAAGCGTCAGCCGACCGCCAGTGACTTGCGATTGGTGATGGCGATCATCAAAACCATTACCGATCTTGAGCGTATTGGTGATGTGGCGGACAGCATCGCGAAAATGGCACTGGATAACTCCAGTCACTCTCAGCAGCCTTTTCTCGTCTCATTGGAAGCGCTAGGGCAACGTGCGGCGAAGATGCTGCACGAGGTGCTGGATGCGTTTGCCCGTATGGATATTGAGGCGGCGATGCGGGTGTATCGCAAAGATGACTCCTTAGATCGTGAATACGAAGGGATCTTGCGTCAACTGATGACCTACATGATGGAAGACCCACGCTCAATTCCTAACGTACTGAAAGTGATGTGGTCAGCACGCGCCATTGAGCGTGTTGGCGATCGCTGTCAGAACATTTGCGAATACATCATTTACTTTGTGAAAGGAAAAGATGTTCGCCATATTCAAAAAGAAGAGCTGGAAAAACTGCTTAAATAAGGGTTAATCGTCTGGCTCATTATTGAGCCACTCGCTGACTTGATCGGGCACAAAACTTTGCTCTTCAAGTGGCATGCGTACATAGCCTTCTTTATTGATTTCAGGTAGCTCGACCTCGGGGTAGGTGATTTCTTTATACGGGATCTGCGATAACAAGTGCGCAATGCAATTGAGCCGTGCGTGCTTTTTATTGTCCGCTTCGACCACCCACCAAGGACTGTCTTTGGTGTCTGTGTAAGCAAACATACGATCTTTGGCCTCGCTATATTGCACCCAGCGGCTGCGAGACTCTAAGTCCATTGGGCTGAACTTCCAGCGCTTTATGGGTGTGCTAATACGTTCGGCAAAGCGTTTTTCTTGCTCGTCGTCAGAAACTGAAAACCAATATTTAATCAAGATGATGCCAGCACGCATTAACATGCGTTCAAACTCGGGACAGGTTCGTAGAAACTCTTCGTATTCTTCGTCGGAGCAAAGTCCCATCACTCGCTCAACCCCCGCCCGGTTGTACCAGCTGCGGTCAAACAGAACGATTTCACCACCGGCAGGCAGGTGCTCAACATAGCGTTGAAAATACCATTGGGTACGCTCGCGCTCGGTGGGCTTATCTAGCGCGACGACGCGGCATACACGTGGGTTGAGTTTTTCGGTAATACGTTTGATCACGCCACCCTTGCCCGCGGCGTCTCGCCCTTCGAATAACACCACCACTTTGAGGCGCTCTTGCTTGACCCACTCTTGCAGTTTGACTAGCTCGGTTTGTAGCTCCGTCAGTTTCTTTTCGTAGTGCTTTTTGCTGATTTTACTCGATGTTTTATCCGACAAGGGAAACTCCTTTTCACACCATTGTGCTTTTACGGTAGAAAACTCGCCTTTACGATGCAACGCTACCGCCTCGAGGGCGGCGCTCGCGCATCAAAATATCCGAGTCAGTCACAGTTCAATGTTGTGTCATAGCTTGTTGCACGCACTTACAAGTGTGCGGAAAGGGCTTTTATTTGCCGGATAATGGCGGGGTTGGTCATTGGGTAACAGGCATCATCACCTTCGCCCATGGTGGCCACTGCGCGGTGTTGCATGGCACTGGGTTGACCCATACGGGCAGATAAATGAATTTCACGCGCGCCGCAGTGGGAGAGGATCGCCGCAGCATTATCAGGCGTGACACCCGCGCCAGGCATGATCTGTAAAGCAGCCTGTCGGGTCATTTCTACCCAGTGTTTCAGTGCCTCTTTACCTTGCTCTGCGCTGCTGGCTTGGCCCGAAGTAAGTACCCGCTCAATCGCGGGACGCGCTAAAAGCGCTTCCAGTGCTGACTCAGGATCGGCGCAGTGGTCAAACGCGCGATGAAACGTCACGCCCATACCTTTGGCTTCTGCCAACATGTCATCGATAAGTGGCAAGTCGAGCTGTCCTTGGGCTGTCAGTGCGCCGATCACCACGCCCGCACATCCAGCTTGGCGTGCCATCGCAATATCCTTGAGCATGACTTCTGCTTCGTCACTGCTGTATAAAAAGTCTCCCTCACGTGGCCGGATAATGGCATAAATGGGAATATTCGCTTGTTGGACGGCAAGTTGCATATAGCCGCAACTGGCCGTGAGTCCACCAAGGCGCAGTGCACTACACAGCTCGATGCGGTCAGCGCCAGCGCGCTCTGCCACCTTTAAAGAGCCAATACTATCAATACAAACTTCGACCAAGACAGACATACCACCCCTTAGTGAGCAACACAGTGTCAATAATAAAGGCTGTATTGTGACAGCAGGCAGGGGAATTACCTAGTAGAAGCGGTAGAAAGGAAAGGGAAGCGTGACAATGCAAGTCAGGTGTCATGGGGGAATAGATACAAAAAGGGCCCGGTTTAACCGGGCCTCATTATTATCTCACATTGTCCAGTGCGTAGGGCACGTCACCTTTTGACCGTTAATAATTACAGGTCAGCAGAGTGCTCAGACAGGTATGCAGCAACACCTTCTGGTGAGTCTTTCATACCTGCTTTACCTTCTTCCCACTGTGCTGGGCATACTTCACCGTTCTTCTGGTGGAAGCTCAGTGCATCAACCATGCGCAGCATCTCGTCGATGTTACGGCCAAGTGGCAGATCGTTCACGACTTGGTGACGTACAACGCCTTCCTCATCGATGAGGAAAGAACCACGGAAAGCAACACCTGCTTCTGGATGCTCTACGTCGTATGCTTTGCAGATTTCGTGTTTAACGTCTGCAACCAGTGGGTATTTAACCGCACCGATACCACCGTCTTCGATGGCAGTTTTACGCCATGCGTTGTGTGAGAACTGAGAGTCGATTGACACACCGATAACCTCAACGCCCTTCGCTTGGAAGTCTTGGAAACGCTTATCGAATGCAATCAGCTCTGATGGGCACACGAAAGTGAAGTCGAGTGGGTAGAAAAAGACAACAGCTTTTTTGCCTTTGGTGAACTCTTTCAGGTTGAAGTTTTCAACGATTTCGCCATTACCTAGAACGGCTGCGGCAGTAAAATCTGGTGCTTGACGACCTACGAGTACCATAACTCAGCTCCTAATTAAAAAGTTTGCCTGAAGATCAGGTTCCTATATAAGCGAGACAAACTATAGCTGACTTGCTACATTGAAAAAAGTGGAATTAATAGATTGTTATAATCGAAAAAAACGATTGTATAAAGTTTGACAGAATGAACAAATATCCATCACTTAAGCAGCTACACTATCTGGTTACCTTGTCAGAAACTCGCCATTTTGGCGAGGCGGCGAAACTGTGTTTTGTTAGCCAATCGACCCTAAGTGCCGGGATCCAAAATCTAGAAGAGTTGATTGGTGCTCAGCTCATTGAAAGAGACAATAAAACCTTGGTGCTGACTGGCATGGGAGAGGAAGTGGTACGCCGCAGCCGCGAAATTCTTGCCCGAAGCCAAGATTTAATGGAGCTCACCCACGTTCAGTCTGATCCTATGCATGGCAAAGTCCGTTTAGGCTGTATTCCGACTATCGCTCCGTTTTTACTCTCCGACGTCGTCCAGCAGGTTAACCAGCGCTATCCCAATTTAGATCTCTTGTTACGAGAAGATACCACCGCGAACTTGCTTACCGCGCTCAAACACGGCGAAATGGATGTGCTGATTTTGGCCTTACCGATGGATATCGGCGCCATGACCAGCCGCATTGTTGGCCGTGATCCTTTCAAGATGGTGATGAGCCGCAAGCAAGCCGCGCAATTAACGCTGCCGGTGGATTACGATGCCTTGCCCGATGAGTCGGTGTTTTTGCTCGAGCGCGAACACTGCCTCACGGACCATGCGGTATCTGCCTGCCAAATGACGGCCTCACAGAAGATTAACCCGTTTATGGCGACCAGCTTACATACCTTGATCCAGATGGTCGCCAACGGCAATGGCGTCACATTTATTCCGCAAATGGCGATTGATCATGGCTTAATCGATAATCTTGACGTACACCTAGAAATTCCCCCCGGACGCGCCGCGTATCGTGAAATCGGCATGGTGTGGCGTCCATCATCGAGTCGTATTGATACCTTTAATAAATTGGCGGATCTGGTGGCGGCATTACTCAATCGGACTGACTAGCTAGCGCTCATCTGCTATTTGGAGTTTTATCTCGGTTAATAGCAAAATGTTTAGCATATTCCTCTGCAATAAAACCTCATCCAGTGAAATAGAATCGTTGGATTATTATCACGCCAGTGAGTCGGTTTATAATCAACACATCTTGCTGTTTCGGTTAACTGGCTGATAATCATAAATTTATTACCTCACCCACACATCTTTTGTTGCTTAATGTGTAATTAAATTACGTAATGAGTTACAAAGAGGTGACAAAAATATGATCTGCGTAGCAGGTTTATATCCTCCTAATAATTCGTACAAAAAAATCAATTCGAGCTAATACTCTATTTTATTTAACCTACTGTTTTATTTGTGTTTATGTGTTTTTTGTTGCGAGGTTGAAATGAATCTCTAGTTGATTTTTACGCCAAACTACGCCAACTTGATTAAACAGTGACCACATTGTCTAGAAAAGTTGCAGTGTGGCGGAATAATCATTTTTGTTGTGATTGGATTACAACTGAGGCCAGGGAGGCAACATGACTGAAGCGTGTTCAACGTTACGTGAATCGCTGGTGCTGACAGAAGCGTTATCACCGGAACAAGCTGAAATACTCACCGATGATGCGTTATGTTTTGTGGCGAGTCTCGCTGATAAGTTCGCATCACGCGTGCCTGAGCTGCTCGCGGCGCGAGAAGTCCGTCAGCAGCGCATTGACGCAGGCACCTTGCCAGACTTTTTACCCGAAACCGAATCAATTCGCCAAGGGGACTGGACCATTCGTGGGATCCCCAGCGATCTGCAAGATCGCCGGTTAGAAATCACCGGACCTGTCGATCGCAAAATGGTGATTAACGCACTGAATGCGAATGTGAAGGTCTTCATGGCAGACTTTGAAGACTCATTTGCACCGGCGTGGCCGCAAGTGGTTGAGGGGCAGCGGAATTTGCGTGATGCGGTCAACGGCACCATCAGTTATACCCACCCTGATACCGGTAAGCGTTATCAGCTCAATGATAATCCGGCTCGGCTGATCTGCCGCGTGCGTGGCCTTCACCTCACTGAAAAGCATGTAGAGTGGCAGGGCAAACCCATTCCAGGCGCTTTATTCGACTTCGCTTTGTATTTTTTCCACAACTATCGTCGCTTATTGGAGACCGGCTCGGGTCCTTACTTTTATGTGCCGAAGTTACAAGCCTATCAAGAAGCCGCATGGTGGAGTGACGTCTTCTCATTTGCTGAAGATGAATTTGGTCTGAGCCGTGGCACCATTAAAGCCACCGTATTGATTGAGACCCTACCTGCCGTGTTTGAGATGGATGAAATTCTTTACCATCTTCGCGACCACATTGTGGCTCTAAACTGCGGCCGCTGGGATTACATCTTTAGTTACATCAAAACCTTGCGTAATCATCCGGATCGCGTATTGCCGGATCGCCAAGTCGTGACCATGGATAAACCTTTCCTCAATGCTTACTCCCGTTTGTTGGTAAAAACTTGCCACAAGCGCGGTGCGTTAGCGATGGGCGGTATGGCCGCGTTTATTCCCAGTAAAGATCCGGCTGAAAACCAGCAGGTGCTGGATAAGATTGAAAAAGATAAAACCCTCGAAGCCAATAACGGCCACGACGGTACATGGATTGCGCACCCGGGGCTGGCAGATACCGCTAAAGCGGTGTTCGACCGCGCACTGGGTGACAAGCCTAACCAGTTACATATCTCCCGCGAGCAAGATGCGCCGATTACCGCCGCCGATCTCCTTGCACCTTGTGACGGAGAGCGCACCGAAGCGGGAATGCGACACAACATTCGGGTCGCGGTGCAATACATCGAAGCATGGATCTCAGGCAATGGGTGTGTGCCGATTTATGGATTAATGGAAGATGCGGCCACTGCCGAGATTTCACGTGCGTCGATTTGGCAATGGATCAAACACCAAAAGCCATTGAGCAATGGCCAAGTAGTTACCAAGGCATTGTTTGAGCAATACCTTAGTGAAGAGATGAAAGTACTGGAACACGAGTTAGGGGCCGATGTCTTTGCCCGCGGGCAATATCAGCAAGCAGCCGCCTTGATGGCACAGCTGACGACCAGTGATGAGTTGGTCAACTTCTTAACCCTACCTGGGTATCAGTATTTGCCATAGTGGCACGGAAGCAACACAACAAAATGGATTGACAGGACTGGGCTTGCGCCCGAGAAATAAGAGGAATGGAACATGACTTTAACTCGCCAACAACAAATCGCTCAACTGGAAAAAGAGTGGGCAGAAAATCCACGTTGGAAAAACGTAAAACGGACTTACAGCGCGGAAGAGGTGGTGAACCTACGCGGCTCTTTTGTCCCAGAAAACACCATTGCCAAGCGCGGTGCCGCTAAGCTTTGGGATCTTGTCAATGGTGAGGCCAAAAAGGGCTATGTGAATTGCCTTGGTGCACTCACTGGTGGGCAAGCTGTCCAGCAGGCCAAAGCGGGGATTGAAGCCATTTACCTCTCCGGCTGGCAAGTGGCGGCGGATAACAACACTGCCTCAAGCATGTATCCAGACCAATCATTGTATCCCGTCGACTCTGTGCCTGCGGTGGTGAAGCGCATTAATAATGCTTTCCGCCGTGCCGACCAGATCCAATGGTCGAAAGGGGGCAGCCCGGAAGATGGCATTGATTACTTTTTGCCGATTGTTGCCGATGCAGAAGCAGGCTTTGGCGGCGTACTCAACGCGTATGAGTTGATGCGCAGCATGATTGATGCAGGTGCCGCTGGGGTGCACTTCGAAGATCAGCTCGCGTCGGTGAAAAAATGTGGCCACATGGGGGGCAAGGTATTGGTGCCGACCCAAGAAGCGGTGCAAAAACTGGTGGCAGCGCGTTTAGCAGCGGACGTTGCAGGGACAGATACCTTAGTCATTGCGCGCACCGACGCCAATGCGGCAGACTTGCTGACGTCGGATTGCGATCCCTACGATAAGGACTTTATTGTCGGCGAGCGTACGGCCGAAGGCTTTTACCGTGTGCGTGCGGGGATTGAGCAAGCCATTTCTCGCGGCTTGGCCTATGCGCCGTATGCCGATTTAGTTTGGTGTGAAACGGCCAAACCTGATTTAGAAGAAGCGCGTCAATTTGCCGAAGCCATTCACGCCAAATACCCCGATCAATTGCTGGCTTATAACTGCTCTCCGTCATTCAACTGGGAGAAAAACTTGGATGCAGACACGATTGCCCGTTTCCAACAAGCGCTTTCAGACATGGGCTATAAGTATCAGTTCATCACCTTAGCGGGTATTCATAACATGTGGTACAACATGTTTGATTTAGCCCACGCTTATGCGCAAGGTGAGGGGATGCGTCACTATGTCGAAAAAGTACAGCGCCCAGAGTTTGAAGCGGCTGAACGAGGCTACACCTTTGTGGCGCATCAGCAAGAAGTGGGCACGGGTTACTTCGACCAGATGACCAACACCATTCAAGGTGGTCAATCGTCGGTGACAGCGTTGACTGGCTCAACTGAAGAAGATCAGTTCTAACCCATGCGGATGGGACGAAACGGGGAGTGGTGACACTCCCCTTTTTTATTCGTCGGCCTCCATGGGCTCAGTTTCTTCTTGGATTTCCAACAAGGTTGAGGCTATGGCGACAAAATCGCTGTCGGTAATAATGCCAACCAACTTCTGATTTTTAATCACAGGCAAACAACCGATTTTGCGCTCTAGCATGGTCAAGGCGGCTGCGCGTAGAGAGGCTTCTGGATCCACCGTCACCAGTTGACGATGAGCAAAATGCGACAGGGGCGTATTCATTTCGTTGTCCCCGTTAGTCGCTTTACCTAGCGAAGAGGCTTGAGCGGATAGCACGTCGCGTTGCGTCACGAGTCCTACCAGTCGCTGCGCATCATCAACCACAGGTAAATGACGAAAGCGTTCGGCACTCATCAGCGTATGAGCGTCGGCCAAGGTGTGTTCCGGGGAGAGCGTATGTGGATGCCGGGTCATCATGTCATCAACGATAAACATGGCACCTCCTTACAGTCAGACAGGGAAGGGAAGCTATACTTACACTCTAGTCTACCTAGCACTAATTCGACGTGATACGCATCAAGGATAGTTGTTATAAAAGGCAGGCGAAGTGCAATAAGATGTGACAGTTTAAGCGGCGACTAATCCTCCACCTTGCTTGATATTCACCGTGGTGAACCTATACTAGCGGCCTGCTTTTTATCTAGGCAAATGTCATGCAATTATCCGATTTTCACTTTGAACTTCCCGATGAGTTAATTGCACGCTATCCGCAGCCGGATCGCAGTGCAAGTCGCTTATTGTCACTCGATGGCACAAGCGGTGAGGTGGTACATCGTCAGTTTAAAGATATCCTCGAGCTGGTTGAGCCTGGGGATTTGATGGTGTTCAACAACACACGAGTGATCCCCGCGCGTGTGTATGGCCGCAAAGCGTCGGGCGGTAAAATAGAGGTGCTGGTGGAGCGCGTGCTCGACGAACGTCGTTTCCTCGCCCACGTGCGCGCGTCTAAAGCCCCCAAACCCGGTGCCGAATTATTCCTTGGCGATGACGGACAGATCCCTGCAGAGATGGTGGCACGCCACGATGCTCTGTTCGAAATCCAGCTAAATGGCGATAAAGGCGTGGTAGATACGCTTAACGACATCGGCCATATGCCGTTGCCGCCATACATCGACCGCCCTGATGAAGAGAGCGATAAAGAACGCTATCAAACTGTGTATAACCAAAAGCCCGGGGCAGTCGCTGCGCCAACGGCGGGGTTACACTTTGACGATGCCATTATGGCTGCGCTTAAAGAAAAAGGCGTCAATATAGCGTTTGTTACCTTGCACGTCGGCGCCGGAACATTCCAGCCCGTGCGCGTTGACAATATCGAAGAGCACGTGATGCATGCAGAGTATGCGGAAGTGCCACAAGAGGTTGTTGATGCGGTGAACCACACCCGTGCGCAAGGTAAACGCGTGATTGCGGTGGGAACCACCTCGGTGCGTTCACTGGAAAGTGCGGCACAAGCGGCGAAGCAAAACGGTGAGCCGTTGGCGCCATTTTTTAACGATACTCAGATTTTTATCTATCCTGGTTATCAATGGCAGCTGGTGGACGTGTTAGTGACCAATTTTCACTTGCCGGAATCAACCTTGATCATGCTGGTGAGCTCTTTTGCCGGTTACGAACATACGATGGCCGCCTATCGTACGGCAGTTGAAGAGCGCTATCGCTTTTTCAGCTACGGCGATGCCATGTTTATTACCCGTCAGCAAGACGCTGACTCATCGACAACGACACGAGATTAACTGCTCGTGCGATGCTTGCGGCAGGATAAACCTTGCACGCATAAGACACACGCCAGACTGTTTCTCTGGCACTGAGGAGGATTCGTGGAATACGAACTGAAGAAAACCGACGGACGCGCCCGCCGTGGCCGTTTGATCTTTGAGCGCGGGACTGTAGAAACCCCAGCATTTATGCCGGTAGGAACGTACGGGACCGTAAAAGGAATGACCCCAGAAGAAGTTAAAGGAACCGGTGCCGAAATCTTGCTTGGCAACACCTTCCACCTTTGGCTGCGTCCGGGTCAAGAGGTAATGCGACTGCACGGGGATTTGCATGACTTTATGCAGTGGCAAGGACCCATCTTGACTGACTCTGGCGGCTTCCAAGTCTTCAGCTTGGGCGATATCCGTAAAATCACCGAAGAAGGGGTCCATTTCCGTAACCCTGTGAACGGTGATCGCATCTTTATGGATGCGGAAAAATCGATGGAGATCCAATATGACCTTGGCTCAGACATCGTGATGATTTTTGATGAGTGTACCCCTTACCCAGCGACGCACGCCGAAGCGAAAAAGTCGATGGAGATGTCACTACGTTGGGCAAAGCGCAGTCGTAACCACTTTGACAAATTAGGTAACAAAAATGCGCTGTTCGGTATCGTGCAAGGTGGTGTATATGAAGACCTGCGCGATGTATCGGTCAAAGGGCTCACTGAGATTGGCTTTGACGGTTATGCTGTCGGTGGTTTGGCTGTGGGTGAGCCAAAAGAAGACATGCACCGCATTTTGGAGCATACCTGTCCGCAACTACCAGAAGATAAGCCCCGCTATCTGATGGGCGTGGGTAAGCCTGAAGATTTGGTGGAAGGCGTTCGTCGTGGCGTAGACATGTTTGATTGTGTGATGCCAACCCGAAATGCCCGCAACGGCCACCTCTTTATTACCGGCGGTGTGATCAAGATCCGTAATGCGAAACATAAAAGTGATACCTCGCCTCTGGATCCAGAGTGTGACTGTTACACTTGCCGCCATTACAGCCGTGCTTACTTGCACCATTTAGACCGCTGTAACGAAATTCTTGGCGCGCGCCTCAATACCATCCATAACTTACGTTACTATCAACGAGTGATGGAAGGTTTGCGTCACGCGATTGACGAAGGTAGATTAGATGCCTTTGTAGAGGATTTCTACGCGCGTCGTGGCAAGGAAGTGCCGCCGCTCGACTGATTTCGAATTCAACAACTAGAACGAGGACGTGATTGAATGTTTATCTCACAAGCTCACGCAGCCGCTGAAGCCGGACCACAAGGTGGTGGTATGCAGCTATTTATCATGCTTGGCCTTTTTGCGGTGATTTTCTACTTTATGATTTACCGCCCGCAAGCCAAACGTGTTAAAGAGCACAAGAACTTGATGGCTTCTATGAGCAAAGGGGACGAAGTACTGACCGGTGGTGGTTTGGTGGGTAAAATCACCCAAATCGCTGAAGACAATGATTTTATTGTCATCGCCCTGAACGACGACAACGAAGTGACGATTAAAAAAGACTTCGTGACCGCTGTTCTACCTAAGGGTACCATCCAGTCTCTTTAATTCTCGCAACCATAAAGGATGCATGCTGTGCTAAACCGTTATCCTTTGTGGAAGTACATCATGTTGCTGGTAATCTTGGTTACCGGCATCGTGTATGCACTTCCCAATTTATACGGTGAAGATCCAGCAGTACAAATTTCCGGGGCGCGTGGCGCCTCGGTAGATATGACTGCGCTGGACTCCATCAAACAAACCCTCGAATCCAACGATCTCTCCTATCAATCTATCGCGCTCGAAGACGGCACCGTGTTGGCCCGCTTTAAAGATACTGAGACCCAAATCAGTGCTCGAGATCTTCTGATGTCCCGTTTTGATAGCAACGACTACGTGGTGGCTTTAAACCTAGCGCCGGCGACGCCGACTTGGCTAGACGCGCTGGGTGCTACGCCAATGAAGCTTGGTCTTGACTTGCGTGGCGGTGTGCACTTTCTCATGGAAGTGGACATGGACGCGGCACTCGAAAAGCTGATGACGCAGCAGGAAGACAGCTTCCGTACTGATCTGCGCGAAGCGCGTATTCGCTACCGCGGCATTCGAATTGAAGATAATACCCGCGTTGTGGTGCTGTTGCGTAATGCGCAAGACACAGACAAAGCACTTGAGCTGCTGTCGAACAACTATCTGGATATGAACTTCTCGGTAGATGACGATAAAGGCAAACTGACCGCCGTTTATAAAGAAGAGCGCCTGAAAGAAATTCGTAATTACGCAGTGGCCCAAAACATCACCATTTTGCGTAACCGTGTGAATGAGTTAGGTGTGGCCGAGCCATTGGTGCAACGTCAAGGCGCAAGCCGGATTGTGGTTGAGCTTCCGGGTGTACAAGATACGGCGCGTGCGAAAGAAATTCTTGGCGCGACGGCGACCTTGGAATTTCGCGAAGTGGATCAAGACGCCGACTTGTCTGCTGCCATGGCTGGCCGAGTGCCGCCGGGTAGCGAGCTGATGATGACCCGTGATGGTCGTCCAACCGTGTTGAAAAAGCGCGTGATCCTGACCGGGTCTCATATTACCGATGCGAGCTCGTCGCGTGACGAATACAGCCGTCCTCAAGTCAATATCTCGCTAGATAGCGAAGGTGGTGACAAGATGTCGGACTTCAGTAAACGCCATATTGGTGAACTGATGGCAACGGTTTTCGCTGAGTACAAAGACAGCGGAGAGCGCGACGAAAACGGCAAAGTGATCTTGGAAAAGCACGAAGAAGTGATCAACCAAGCGACGATTCAATCGGCGTTGGGGCGTAACTTCCGGATTACTGGCATCGACTCGCCTGCAGAAGCACACAACCTCGCGTTGCTGTTACGTGCAGGTGCCTTGATTGCTCCCATCTCTATTGTTGAAGAGCGCACCATTGGTCCATCTATGGGGCAGCAAAACATCAATATGGGAGTACAAGCCTGTATCTGGGGATTGGTCGCGGTGATGATCTTCACCTTGATTTACTACCGTCGCTTTGGCCTTTTTGCTAACTGTGCGTTATTTGCGAATATCGTGCTGATCATCGGTATCATGTCTTTGATTCCTGGGGCGACCATGACGCTACCCGGCATTGCCGGTATTGTCCTCACCGTGGGGATGGCCGTGGATGCGAACGTACTTATCTTTGAGCGTATCCGCGAGGAGCTGATTGAAGGGCGTAATCCACAACATGCGATTGATCGGGGTTACTCCAATGCCTTCAGTACCATTGCCGATGCCAACATCACCACATTGATCACTGCCATCATCTTGTTTGCAGTGGGTACAGGGGCAATCAAAGGCTTTGCTGTGACGCTGTCGATCGGTATTTTGACCTCAATGTTTACGGCCATTATCGGTACACGTGCGCTAGTTAACCTGGTGTACGGCGGTAAACGCGTCAAGAAACTGTCGATTTAAGGGAGCCAAGCATGTTTCAAATTTTTAAACCAGACATGTCGATCAACTTTATGCGTTGGTCCAAGTTGGCCTTCGTTTTTTCGCTTGTCATGATTGTCGCGTCTGTGGTCACCCTGTCAACCAAATGGTTGAATTGGGGGCTGGACTTTACTGGCGGAACCCTGATTGAAGTCGGCTTCGAACAGCCGGCAGATTTGCCTGCAATTCGTGAAGCCTTATCCGCTAATGGGTTTGACGATGCGGTGGTGCAAAACTTCGGCAGCGCCACGGATGTGATGGTCCGTTTGCGTCCGCGCGATGATATGCAGGGCGAAAATCTGGGTAACGAAGTGCTCCGTGCGATCAAAGAAGGCACGGGTGAAGCAGTTGAAATGCGCCGGATTGAGTTTGTGGGTCCAAACGTCGGGGACGAACTGACCGAAGCGGGTGGTCTGGCGATCATCATTGCCTTGGTTTGTATTTTGATCTACGTCTCATTCCGCTTTGAGTGGCGTCTAGCAGCCGGTGCGGTTATGGCGTTGGCGCATGATGTGATCATCACCTTAGGGATCTTCTCACTGTTCCAAGTGGAAGTGGACTTGACCATTGTTGCCGCGTTGCTAACGGTGGTGGGTTACTCGTTGAACGATACCATCGTGGTATTTGACCGGATTCGTGAAAACTTCCGTAAGCTGCGTAAAGGTGAGTCGGATGAGATCATCAATGCCTCTATCTCACAAACCTTAAGCCGGACCACGATTACATCCGGGACTACTTTGTTTGTGGTCATCGCCCTATTCACCTTGGGCGGTTCAATGATCCACGGGTTTGCCATGGCATTGCTGATTGGTATCACGGTAGGTACGTATTCTTCGATTTACGTTGCGTCAGCGTTGGCGCTGAAATTGGGGATTACTCGCGAGCACTTGCTGGTACCCGAGGTGGAAAAAGAAGGTCAAGAGTTCGACTCTATGCCTTAATGCTGTCGGCTACCGACTCGGTGGCCGCGGCTTTACCATTCAGTTTGGAGAATAAAAAAAAGCGGCGCTCGATGAGCACCGCTTTTTTCGTCTGTCGTGTCGATTATTTCTTCATCGACTCAGGCGCATTCTCACGCACTTTTGCCAGCATACCTTTCACGATACGTGGGTTACCACTGACAATGTTGCCTGAGTGCATGTAATCGGTGCCGCCACTAAAGTCGGTACAAATTGCACCCGCTTCACGAGCAATCAGCTCACCGGCCGCAAGGTCCCACGGCTTAAGGCCTAGCTCAAAGAAACCGTCCACACGGCCAGCGGCCACGTAGCACAGATCCAAGGCTGCTGAACCGGTACGACGGAAGTCTGCACAATCAACAAACAAAGCACTGATCACGGCCATAAAGCCTTCAGCATGTTGCTTCGCTTTGAAGGGGAAACCCGTCGCGAGGATGGTGCCGTTCAGATCTTTTGCGCTGCCGGTACGGATACGTTTGTTGTTAAGTTGCGCGCCAGCACCGCGTTGTGCGGTGAATAGCTCGTTGCGCATTGGGTCATACACGCAGCCGATTTCGGTGCGGCCTTTAATGCGCACAGCGATAGAAACGCTGAAGTGAGGTAAGCCATTAACGAAGTTAGTGGTGCCATCCAGTGGGTCGATGATCCATTGATAGTCGCTATCTTTACCTTCCGCAACGCCAGATTCTTCACCAACGATGGTGTGGTCAGGGTAGGACTTCTTGATAATGTCGATGATGATTTGCTCAGCACCTTTGTCCACATTGGTGACAAAGTCATTGGTGCCTTTTTGCGCGGTTTCGATGTTGTCTCTGTGTTCTGCAGATTTAGCGATAAAGTCGCCAGCCTTCCGTGCAGCACGGACGGCGATGTTTAGCATCGGATGCATACGATTTTCCCAACGGATGTTAAAGAACGAAAGCGGGCGCGAGTATAACAGAGCTGGATGAAAAGGAAAGTGGTTATTTTTTCATCGCCACGGATCAGGCAATTAGCGCGGTAACATGTTTTTCGTCAATAGTCGCTCTGGTCCTAGCTGAGAAGTATTATCGATTGCACTGTGATAAACTGCGCAGATCTTTCAGACCTCTGCTTGCGGGTAGTCAAAGCCAATAATTACCCCAGTAGTGCAAGAGACGACGATAACACCATGCTAGATCAAATTCGCGTAGTGCTAGTGGGCACTTCCCACTCCGGCAATATCGGCTCGGCGGCACGAGCCATGAAAGTAATGGGCTTAAGCCGTATGACCCTAGTGGCACCTCAATGTGACGTTGATGGACAAGCCATTGCACTGGCTGCCGGTGCCAGTGATATCGCCAATAACGCGCGAGTGGTGGACACGCTTGAAAAAGCCGTGGCCGATTGTGGCTTGGTGATTGGGACCAGTGCACGCAGCCGAACGCTAGAATGGCCGATGCTAGATGCCCGCGAGTGTGGGAAAAAGGCCTTGTCTGAAGCACCGTCTCATCCGGTTGCGATTGTGTTCGGCCGTGAGCGCACAGGACTCACAAATGAGGAGTTGCAAACCTGTCATTATCATGTAGCCATTCCTGCCAACCCAGATTATAGCTCGTTGAATTTGGCCATGGCGGTACAAACACTCTGCTATGAGCTGCGTATGGCATGGTTAGAAAGCCAAGCGTATCAAGGCGAGAGTCAGGTTCAAGACTATCCGCTTAATGAAGAGCTGAGCCGTTTTTACCAACACCTTGAAAAGGTGTTAACCCAAACCGGTTTTATTCGTAAACAGCATCCTGGCATGGTGATGACCAAATTGCGTCGTCTGTTTAATCGCGCAAGGCTGGAGAGCCAAGAGCTTAATATTCTGCGCGGCGTCTTGTCGTCGGTTGAAAAAGGGACCCGGCCAACAGACGCATCACCATCCAATAAAGAGAATTCATAACGGCATTGATCGATTTCATTGGCACGACGTAATAGGGCAAATAAAACCTGACTAAATTACTCAGGTAAATACTTGACCAAAACACTCAAGTATGTAACCATTTGACCATCTATTCACCACAGGTAGCGTGTTATGAGACTGACTTCGAAAGGCCGTTATGCGGTAACCGCGATGCTCGATGTCGCCCTTCATTCTGAGCAGGGCCCGGTGCCACTGGCGGACATTTCTGAGCGTCAAGGCATTTCATTGTCTTACCTTGAGCAACTTTTCTCTCGCCTGCGCAAGGCGGGGCTAGTGAGCAGTGTTCGTGGCCCAGGCGGTGGTTATCGTCTTGGTGTAGAAGCCACTGATATCGCGGTAGGTGCCGTGATCGCGGCGGTTGACGAATCCGTAGACGCCACTAAGTGCCAAGGTAAAGCTGATTGTCAAGGCGGTACTCGCTGTTTGACGCATACCTTGTGGCGCGATTTAAGTGCCCGTATAAGCGGTTTTCTAAATGACATCACGCTCGGTGAGCTGATGCAAGATAACGAAGTGAAGCAAGTAGCAGATCGTCAGGACGCTAAACTGGATGCCACCTTGGCGCCCAGACATTCTTTTAGCTCACAAGTAAAGCAAGACAGTGCCACCATTGGTGTCAATGTTCGCTCCTGATGACCATGTCGGTGTAATTGGAGAAAAACATGAAATTGCCCATTTATTTTGATTACTCAGCCACGTGTCCGGTTGACCCGCGTGTGGCTGAAAAAATGAGTCAGTACCTGACTATGGACGGGTTCTTTGGTAACCCGGCCTCTCGCTCGCACCGTTTTGGCTGGCAGGCAGAAGAAGCGGTGGATACCGCTCGTGAGCACATCGCGAACTACTGTAATGCTGATCCTCGTGAAATCGTCTTTACCTCTGGTGCGACCGAGTCTGACAACTTGGCAATTAAAGGCATCGCTCACTTCTACGCGAAGAAAGGCAAGCACGTCATTACTTGTAAAACCGAGCATAAAGCGGTGTTGGACCCATGCCGTCAACTCGAGCGTGAAGGTTTTGAAGTTACCTACCTTGAGCCAGAAGAAAATGGCTTGGTAGACATGAAAAAGCTCGAAGCAGCGATGCGTGACGACACAATCTTGGTGTCTATCATGCACGTGAACAACGAGATCGGTGTGATTCAAGATATCGCGGCCATTGGCGAACTGTGCCGTGAGCGCAAGATCATGTTCCATGTCGATGCGGCGCAATCTGTCGGCAAACTGCCTATCGATGTGCAAGAAATGAAAGTGGACCTGATTTCATTCAGCGCCCACAAAGCCTACGGACCTAAGGGTATCGGGGCGCTGTATGTTCGCCGTAAACCTCGCGTGCGTATCGAAGCGCAAATGCACGGTGGTGGCCACGAACGCGGTATGCGTTCAGGTACACTCCCTACCCACCAAATCGTGGGCATGGGTGAAGCGTTCCGTATTGCCAAAGAAGAGCGTGAAAAAGATTACCAACACGCACTGGCATTGCGTAACCGCTTCTACGAAGGCGTTAAAGATCTGGAAGAAGTCTACGTCAACGGTGATATGGAACAGCGTGTTCCACACAACCTAAACGTAAGCTTTGCGTTTGTTGAAGGCGAATCTTTGCTGATGGCATTGAAAGACCTTGCCGTTTCTTCAGGCTCAGCCTGTACGTCAGCAAGCCTTGAGCCTTCTTACGTATTGCGTGCACTGGGACGTGACGATGAGCTTGCACACAGCTCACTGCGTTTCTCATTTGGCCGCTTCACCACTGAGGAAGAAGTGGACTACGCGGTTGAAAAAGTCCGCGAAGCGGTTAACAAACTGCGTGAAATGTCTCCATTGTGGGATATGTACAAAGACGGTATCGACCTAAGTACCGTTGAATGGGCGCACCACTAATTCAAAAAACGCGCCAGCTGGCAACAGTGAGCAATCATATTTGAGGAAACGATTATGGCTTACAGCGATAAAGTAATTGACCACTACGAAAACCCACGTAACGTCGGTGCGTTTGAAAAAGATGATCCGTCTGTCGGTAGCGGCATGGTGGGTGCGCCGGCTTGTGGTGACGTTATGAAGCTACAAATCAAGGTGAACGACCAAGGCATCATCGAAGACGCCAAATTTAAAACCTACGGCTGTGGGTCAGCGATTGCATCAAGCTCGCTGGTGACTGAGTGGGTAAAAGGCCGCTCAATTGATGATGCCGCCGCGATCAAAAACTCAGAGATCGCCGAAGAGCTAGAACTTCCGCCGGTAAAAGTGCACTGCTCTATCTTGGCAGAAGACGCTATCAAAGCGGCAGTGAGTGATTACAAGAAAAAACACCAGCAGTAAAACCAAGGGGTTGTTGTAACTATGGCGATTACCATGACACAAGCGGCATCTGATCGCGTCAGAGCTTTTTTGGATAACCGAGGCAAAGGCATCGGCCTGCGACTGGGTGTCAGAACGTCAGGTTGCTCAGGCATGGCTTATGTCCTTGAGTTTGCTGATGAGCTGCAAGAAGGCGATCAGGTGTTCGAACGTGACGGTGTAAAGGTGATTGTCGACAGCAAAAGCCTGCTTTATCTCGAAGGGACAGAGCTGGACTTTGTGAAAGAAGGCCTGAATGAGGGCTTTCAGTTCAACAACCCTAACGTGAGCAGCGAGTGTGGTTGTGGCGAAAGCTTTAACGTGTAATTCGTGAGAGCACATGAATCATTTTGAACTCTTCGAGCTACCGTACCAGTTTGAGCTGGACGGTAGCTCGCTTTCTTCCACATTCCGGGAACTGCAACGTCAGTACCACCCCGACAATGTGGCTAGCCAAGACGATAAGACTCGTCTTCAGGCGGTACAGAAAGCATCCCAAATAAACGATGCGTTCCAGACCTTAAAAGATCCGGTGAGTCGCGCAGAATACATGCTGCTCCTGCAAGGCATTGACTTGAAAGACGAGCAACAGACCATGCAGGATCCGGAGTTTTTAATGCAGCAAATGATGCTGCGCGAAGAACTTGAGTCAATCACCGACAGTCATGACGACGCGGCATTGTTTGATTTTGGTGAGAAAGCCCAAGCGCTTTACGACAGCTTGATTGCGGATGTTAAAACCGCGCTAGCACAATCGCAGTGGCAAGATGCTGCGGTGATCGTTCGTAAGCTCAAGTTTGCGGTCAAACTTCGTCAAGAAGTGGAACGCGTTGAAGATCAGCTCATGGGCTGATGTTGCACTTATTCGCCTGTCAACGCAGTAAAGTTTAAGGATTCGACATGGCACTGTTACAGATTTCAGAACCCGGTCAAAGTGCTGCGCCGCACGAGCACAAACACGCGGTGGGCATTGATTTAGGGACCACCAACACCTTGGTAGCGTCGGTGCGAAGTGGCAAGGCGACCACCTTGAACGACCATCAAGACCGACCTTTGATCCCCTCCGTCGTCCACTACGGTGAAGAGACTGTTTCTGTCGGTTACGATGCGCTAGACAAAGTGCAGACAGACAGCGCGAACACCTTGGTGTCCGTGAAACGTATGATGGGACGCTCATTGGAAGATGTCCAAGCCCGCTACCCTAATTTGCCTTATCAGTTTTCTAAAACCGAAAACGGTCTTCCACAAGTCGAGACACGTCGAGGGGCGATTAACCCAGTTCAAGGTTCGGCCGATATTTTACGTGCCGTTCGTGAGCGCGCAGAGGACAGCCTAGGCGACGCCTTAGAAGGCGTGGTCATTACGGTGCCTGCTTACTTTGACGATGCGCAGCGTGCAGGGACCAAAGATGCGGCCAAACTTGCAGGCCTTAATGTCTTGCGCCTGCTTAATGAGCCAACTGCGGCGGCGATTGCCTACGGCCTCGACTCTGGTCAAGAAGGCGTGATTGCCGTGTACGACCTTGGCGGCGGTACCTTTGATATTTCTATTTTGCGCCTTTCGAAAGGGGTGTTTGAGGTCATGGCCACGGGCGGTGACTCGGCACTGGGTGGCGACGATTTTGACCACTTGGTTGAACAGTGGATCTGCGAGCAAGCCGGATTTGAAACCCTGAGTGGTGATGAGCGTCGTACGGTGCTTCACGCGGCGACACAAGCCAAAATTGCGCTATCGTCGGCGGATACCACGGCCATTGATGTGCTTGGTTGGCAGGGCGTGCTGACGCGAGAAACCTTCGATCAGCTGGTGGCGCCACTGATCAAGAAAACCTTGATGTCGTGCCGTCGTGCACTGAAAGATGCCAGTGTCAGTGCTGATGAAGTGCTGGAAGTGGTTATGGTGGGCGGTTCAACCCGTGTGCCTGCGGTTCGTGAGCAGGTTGGCCAATTCTTCGGTCGTGAGCCCCTCACCAGCATTGACCCAGATAAAGTGGTTGCCATGGGCGCGGCCACTCAAGCGGATATTCTAGTCGGCAACAAGCCAGACTCTGACATGTTGTTGTTGGACGTGATCCCCTTGTCACTCGGTATTGAGACCATGGGTGGCTTGGTGGAAAAAATCATTCCACGTAATACCACGATTCCTGTCGCCAAAGCGCAAGAGTTTACGACCTTCAAAGACGGCCAAACCGGCATGAAAGTGCATGTGGTACAAGGCGAGCGTGAGATGGTCGACGACTGTCGCTCACTGGCCCAGTTTAGCCTGAAAGGCATTCCACCCATGACGGCTGGCGCCGCACATGTGCGCGTTACCTATCAAGTGGATGCTGACGGCTTGCTGTCTGTCACCGCGATGGAAAAATCGACCGAGGTTGAAGCGTCCATCCAAGTGAAGCCGTCTTACGGGCTCAGCGATGACGAGATCGCTACGATGATCAAATCATCGTTTACCCATGCGGCAGAAGACAAAGACGCGCGCTACTTAGCGGAGCAGCGTGTTGAAGCTGACCGCGTGATTGAAGGGCTGCTTGTTGCGATGCAACAAGATGGCGATACCTTGCTTGATGCCGATGAGCAACAAGCACTGGTGAATGAAATAGAAAAACTGATCGCTCTGCGCAACGGTGATGATGGCGCTGCGATAGAAGCCGGAATCAAAGCGCTGGATAAAGCAAGCCAGACCTTTGCGGCACGTCGCATGGACCAATCGATTCGTCATGCGTTGGCCGGCCAATCCATTGATGAGGTGTAATCATGCCTAAGATTATTGTTCTGCCACACCAAGATTTGTGTCCAGAAGGCGCAGAATTAGAGGCCAAAGAAGGTGAAACGGTTCTCGACGTGGCGCTAAAAAACGGTATTGGGATCGAACATGCCTGTGAAAAGTCCTGTGCCTGTACCACATGTCACATCATTGTTCGTGAGGGCTTCGACTCTCTCGACGAAAGTGACGAGCTAGAAGACGATATGCTGGATAAAGCGTGGGGGCTGGAGCCTGAATCGCGTCTCGGCTGTCAGGCAAAAATCACGGATGAAGATCTCGTGGTCGAGATCCCACGTTATACCCTCAACCATGCGGCAGAAAACCATTAATCCAAGCCGCTAAGGACGGAGAAGCAAGATGAGCTTGAAATGGACAGACTCACGCGATATCGCGATTGAACTGAGTGATACCTACCCAGATGTAGACCCTAAAGCGGTACGTTTTACGGATTTGCACCGTTGGATCACTGAGTTAGAGGATTTTGATGACGATCCGGAACGTTCCAATGAGCGTATCCTAGAAGCGATCATCATGTGTTGGATGGATGAGCTAGACTGAGGGTTAACTCTCGTGAGTGGCTGATAATACTTGTATTTTAGCCACTGCCTCGGCACAGTATCTGTGGCCAAATACCTAACACATTATTAAAAGCGGGCCAATCGGCTCGCTTTTTTACATTCAACTGGCTGTCATCGACCTCGATTAAGATAGCCGGATGACGCTGCGCAGCAAAAAGCAGCGCGATAGTACAAGGAGTGCAACTATGTCTGAAACATTAATGGTTACTTTGTCGCATGAACCGGCAGCCGCGCATTGGGGCGAGAACGCCTTGGTCTCATTTGAGGCGGATAAAGCGGTTGTACACGCGCCAAAAGGCGAGACGCAACGCGATAGAGTACAGCAAGCCGCTCGCAAGCTTGAAGGGCAAGGCGTACCCGCATTAACGCTTGGTGGTGACCAGTGGGACTTGGAACTGGCGTGGGCGTTCTATCAAGGTTTGCGCGCCCCGAAAAATACCGTCGCATTTGAACAGGCGGTGCTCAGTGGCGCCGATGCCGATGAGTTCGCCCTGCGCCAGCAAGTGGGCGATTGGGTGCGCGACATTATCAACCAAACTGCCGAAGAAGTGGGCCCTCATCAACTGGCTGCCCGCGCGGGGGAGTTTGTCAAATCCATGGCCCCGGAGGCGGTCAGTTATAAAATTATTTCTGGCACCGATTTGCTTGAGCAAGGCTGGAACGGCATTTACACCGTTGGACGTGGTTCGGCGCGTAAACCGACCATGCTGCAGCTTGACTTCAACCCAACTGGTGATGAATCTGCCCCTGTCTATGCGTGTTTAGTGGGGAAAGGGATCACCTTCGACTCGGGCGGTTACAGCATTAAGCCGTCTGACTTTATGGCGTCGATGAAAGCCGATATGGGGGGGGCTGCCACCGCGACCGGCGCATTAGCGATGGCGATTGCTAAAGGGCTGAATAAGCGCGTCAAACTGATCCTATGCTGCGCAGAAAACATGATCTCAAGCAGCGCCTATAAGCTTGGGGATATCATTACCTACAAAAACGGTGTGACGGTCGAAGTGCTCAACACTGATGCGGAAGGCCGATTAGTCTTAGCCGATGGTCTGATGTACGCCAGTGAACACAAGCCTGAACTCTTGATTGATTGTGCGACCCTAACCGGTGCAGCGAAAGCCGCGCTGGGTAATGACTATCACGCTTTATTCAGTTTTGACGACTCACTGGCGCATCGCACTCTTGAGGCGGCGCAGCAAGAAGGTGAAGGCATGTGGCCGCTGCCACTGGCAGAATTCCACCGGAAACTCTTGCCTTCATCGTTCGCGGACATTGCCAATGCGTCTTCTGGTGCATACATGCCAGGCGCGAGCACCGCAGCTGCGTTCTTGTCCTACTTCGTGGATGATTATCAAAAAGGTTGGATGCACGTTGATTGCTCCGGCACCTACCGAAAAGCTGCGAATGACAAATGGGCGGTGGGCGCGACCGGTATGGGTGTGAAAACCCTCGCTCGTGTGTTGTTGGATGAGGCGAAATAATCGCTCATTGACTGAAAACAGGCGAAGCATGTCACTGATTTTTTGTGCCAGTTAACGCTTCGCCTGATTAGGCTTAGGGCGCACGGATAAAGTCTGCTAGGGTAGGCCCGTATCGTCCCTTGAGGCCCATTATAGAGAGTGAAAGGAAAAGCGAATGACCATTGAACGCACTTTTTCTATCGTCAAGCCTGATGCCGTAGAGCGTAACCTCATTGGTGCTATCTATCAGCGTATCGAAAGTGCTGGTTTGCGTATTGTCGCAGCGAAAATGCTGCATCTGACCAAGGAGCAAGCAGAAGGGTTTTATGCCGAACACCAAGGCAAACCGTTCTTTGCGTCACTGGTCGAGTTTATGACCTCGGGTCCCATTATGGTCCAAGTGCTAGAAGGTGAGAGCGCGATTAGCCGTTATCGCGAGCTGATGGGGAAAACCAACCCAGAAGAAGCGGCCTGTGGCACCTTACGCGCCGATTTTGCAGAAAGCATGCAATACAACTCAGTGCATGGCTCGGATAGCCCCGCGTCTGCTGAGCGTGAAATTGCTTACTTCTTCACAGCCGATGAGATCCATCCTCGTTGCTAATCCCGCTTTTAGCGCACGGGTGTTTTAAAAAGAGGCGTTGGCCTCTTTTTTTACGTCTTAAGTGCAAATAACCCTGCTCGCTGAGAGTGGAAACTGTGATCTAAAGCCTGTACAATTTCGCGCCTTGCGCGCGCACGCCAGCCCCTTGTTAGCATAACAGGGCGGACAAGCAGCGTGACGCAATGGCGAATATACTTGTCTTTACCACACAGCTAGTTCTTACGAGGCAACCCCCAATGACAACAGAGAAAGTTAATCTGCTTGATTTTGACAGGCAGGCACTCCGTGCATATTTTGCTGACGAGCTCGGCGAAAAGGCATTCCGTGCCGACCAAGTCATGAAGTGGATCTATCACTTCGGTTGCGATGACTTCGATGAGATGAACAACATCAACAAGAAGTTGCGTGAGAAACTCAAGCGTGTGGCGGAGATCCGCGCACCAGAAGTGGCATCGGCCCAGTACTCAAAAGATGGCACCATTAAATGGGCCATGCGTGTGGCTGGTCAAGATGTTGAAACCGTCTATATCCCAGAAGATGACCGGGCTACCTTGTGTGTGTCTTCGCAAGTTGGTTGTGCGTTGGACTGTAAATTCTGCTCGACCGGTGCCCAAGGCTTTAACCGTAACTTGCGCGTGTCTGAGATCATCGGTCAGGTATGGCGTGCGTCGAAAGAAATCGGGATTGAAAAAGAAACCGGTCGCCGTCCGATTACCAACGTGGTGATGATGGGCATGGGCGAGCCGTTACTGAACATGAAAAACCTGATCCCAGCGTTGAACCTGATGCTAGATGATAACGCCTACGGCCTATCGAAGCGTCGTGTGACGGTCTCAACCTCAGGGGTTGTATCAGGTCTTGAGCAAATGATCGGTAAAATCGACGTGGCGTTGGCGATTTCTCTGCATGCGCCGAATGATGAGCTTCGCAGCCAGATCATGCCAATCAATGACCGCTGGGACATTGAGGCATTCCTTGATGCCGTGCGCCGTTATATTGCGACATCGAATGCGAACCGTGGTCGTGTCACGGTTGAGTATATTTTGCTCGATCATGTCAATGATTATATGGAGCATGCGCGTCAGCTCGCAGAGCTACTGAAAGATACGCCAGCGAAGATTAACCTTATTCCATTTAACCCGTATCCTGAGTCTCCGTACAAGAAACCGAGTAATTCTCGTATCGATAGGTTTATGAAAACCTTGATGGAATACGACTTTACCGTGACGGTACGCAAGACGCGTGGAGATGATATTGATGCTGCTTGTGGGCAATTGGCCGGCGATATCATTGATCGAACCAAACGCGCCGAGAAGCGACTGGGTGCACAGGAGGTTATCCCTGTTCGTCCAGTCTGACCGATAGGCTCAGAAAAAAGGATAGGGACATGCACCGTACTGGCTGTGTACTCTTACTCATCATGACGTTGGCTGGATGTGCCACGCCAGTAGAAAAGCAAAAAAGTTCAGAATTTGATAGTATTCGGGCAGCGGATGCCCGAATATCACTGGGATTAGGCTACCTAAACAGTGATCGCTATCAACAAGCGCAGCAAAACTTACAACAAGCGCTACGATATGCGCCAGACTACTATCGTGCCTTGCTGTCAATGGCGTATTATCAACAACGTGTCGGTGAAAGTGAAAAAGCCGACCGTTTTTATCAACAAGCATTGCGCCAGGCGCCCGATAATGGCGACGTATATAACAATTACGGTGTATTTTTGTGTGAGCAGCGGCGTTTCGCTGCGGCGAAGCAAGCATTTTTGCAAGCCATTGCGCAACCGTATTATCATCGGGTGTCAGACAGTTACGAAAATGCTGCCTTTTGTCAGCTAACGGCTGGGGAAAGGCAAAGTGCAAAAGCCTTGTTTGAAAAAGCCGTCGATCATGACCCACTTCGAGTACGGTCAGGATTGCAACTTGCCAAACTTGAAATCGAAGATGGGCAAGAGACGCGTGCTATCGCACGTATTCAACGTCTGCAAAGACAGATCGGCGAGCGCCCTGCGGGGTTGCTGCTTTTAGTGAAGGCACATCAACAACAAGGCAACGCGGAGCAAGCTGCCCATGATGCACAACGATTGGCGCAACAGTTTCCAGAATCCAAAGAATATCAATTGTACCTAGCGAATGAATACTGAACAGACGGAAGAACAAGCGCAAACGCATACTCAACCTGCGCCCGGGGAAGTATTAAAGCAAGCGCGTGAAAAAATGGGCTGGAGTGTTCGCGATGTTGCCGACAGGCTGAGATTACGCGTGAGCGTGATTGAAGATCTCGAAAACAACAATCCAGATACCGATCAATTGGCCACGTTTACACGTGGCTATTTGCGATCCTACGCTAAGTTGCTGCAAATTGATTCGAATAAATTGTTAGAAGAACAGGATATCGACGCTAATAGTTCTGAGACAATTCAAAAAATGCAGAGCTTTTCACGCAAAACACGTCGTCAGAAAAGCGAGAGCCGTTTGATGATGCTCTCAGGAGTGATTGCGCTGATCTTGGTTGGGATCACGGGTGCTTGGTACTGGCAAAATCAACAAACCGTTGAACCGTTAGTGCCACAGCAAGCAGCGGACGAGTTGGTGACCACGCCGAATGACACCGATACCATGCCGGGGGCTGACCCTGCACAAGCACCTATCTCGGACGCTGAACCAGAGCTATCGGTGCCGGCCTCTGGCGAAGGACAACAAGCGACACAAGCCGTGGCGCCAGAGTCAACGACCAGCGAACCGAGCATCAGCGAACAAATCGATGAAGCCCAGCGTGCTGCCAATGACAGTGTCGGCAACGACAACGAAGCGCCGGTCGCTGCGGACAACACATTGGTCATGCGCTTTAGCAGCGATTGCTGGATTGACGTCCGTGATGCCACCGGTGCGCGCTTGGCCACGGGCATTAAAACCAACGGCGATGCACTGACTTTAAACGGTGAGCCGCCTTATCAACTGGTATTGGGCGCCCCGAGTGCGGTGACCATTACTTTTAATGGCGATAATATTGATCTTGATGGCTATCCAACCGGCCAAGTGGCACGGTTGCGCCTTCCGCAGTAATCAGAGAACGTCGACATGCATACCGAATCCCCGATTAAACGCCGTCCGTCTAAACGTATTTACGTCGGTAATGTTCCCATTGGTGATGGTGCGCCGATAGCGGTGCAATCGATGACCAATACACGCACCACAGATGTAGATGCCACAGTAGCGCAAATTAAAGCGCTAGAAAAAGTGGGCGCCGACATTGTACGTGTCTCGGTACCGACGATGGATGCGGCTGAAGCCTTTAAATTGATCAAGGCGCAAACCTCGATCCCGTTGGTCGCGGATATCCACTTTGACTACCGTATTGCCTTAAAAGTCGCAGAATACGGTGTGGATTGCTTGCGCATCAATCCCGGTAATATAGGCCGTGAAGAACGCATTCGTGCCGTGGTGGATGCTGCGCGAGATAAGAATATCCCTATCCGTATTGGCGTGAATGGCGGCTCACTGGAGCGTGATTTACAAGAAAAATATGGCGAACCGACCCCAGACGCGCTAGTTGAGTCAGCGATGCGCCATGTCGATATCTTGGATCGGCTCAACTTTGATCAATTTAAAGTCAGCGTGAAAGCCTCAGACGTATTCTTGGCCGTCGAGTCATATCGAAAATTGGCGCAGCAAATCGATCAACCGCTGCACCTTGGCATTACCGAAGCGGGTGGCGCCCGTGCGGGTGCGGTTAAATCTGCGGTGGGCCTAGGGATGCTATTAGCGGAAGGCATTGGTGATACCTTGCGTGTATCCCTTGCCGCTGATCCGGTGGAAGAAATCAAAGTCGGTTTTGATATTTTAAAATCACTGCGTATCCGTTCACGTGGGGTGAACTTTATTGCCTGCCCAAGCTGTTCGCGTCAAGAATTTGATGTGATAGGAACCGTGAATGCGCTCGAGCAGCGCCTTGAAGACATCACCACGCCGATGGATGTTTCTGTGATTGGCTGTGTGGTGAATGGACCCGGTGAAGCCGAAGTCTCTCACCTAGGCTTGGCGGGTGGCAACAAACGCAGCGCCTATTACCTCGATGGCAAGCGTCAGAAAGAGCGTTTTGATAACGAGAACCTTGTCGACGCACTTGAGGCAAAAATTCGCGCGAAAGCGGCGATGATGGATGAAAAGAACCGCATCGACGTCTCACAAATTGAAAAGGAAGGCGAAGCCTAACGGCCGCCTTCTCCATTCTCACTCTTTAATCGGTAACGGAAGTTAACGTGGCTAAAACAATTCAAGCAATTCGAGGCATGAACGATTGCCTCCCGTCTCAGTCTCCCCTATGGCAAAAACTAGAGAACACGGTCAAGCAGGTGGTCAGCGCTTACGGGTATAGCGAAGTACGCATGCCTATCGTGGAAGCAACCCATCTTTTTAGCCGCGCCATTGGTGAAGTCACCGACGTTGTCGAAAAAGAAATGTACACCTTTGATGATCGCAATGGTGACAGCCTCACACTGCGTCCTGAAGGGACAGCGGGTTGTGTGCGTGCCGGTATTGAAAATGGCTTGCTTTATAACCAAGAACATCGCCTTTGGTACACCGGCCCAATGTTCCGTCACGAGCGTCCACAAAAAGGCCGCTATCGTCAATTCCACCAATTTGGTGTGGAAGTGTTTGGCATCGATGGCCCAGACGTCGACGCTGAACTGATCATGATGACGGCGCGTCTCTGGCGTGAGCTAGGCATTGCCGATCACGTCCGTTTAGAGCTTAATTCAATTGGCTCGCCACAAGCGCGTGCTGACTATCGCCAAGCCTTGGTGGATTTTTTGATGCAGCATGAATCTGTTTTGGATGAAGACAGCAAACGCCGCATGAAAACCAACCCATTACGTGTGTTGGATACCAAAAATGCTGACATCCAAGCCATTCTGGTGGATGCACCTAAGCTGAGCGACTACCTCGATGAGGAATCGAAGCAGCATTTTGCCGGCTTGTGTGAACTCTTGGACGCAGCAGGCATCCAATACGAAGTTAACCACCGTTTGGTCCGTGGCCTTGATTACTACAACCGCACCGTGTTCGAGTGGATCACAGACAGCCTTGGCGCCCAAGGTACAGTATGTGGCGGCGGTCGCTATGATGGTCTGGTTGAACAACTCGGCGGTAAAGCGACGCCTGCGGTTGGATTCGCGATGGGCCTCGAGCGTCTCGTTCTGATGCTCGAAACTCTGAACCAAGATGATGTGCGTCCTGCTGTGGATGTGTATGTTGTCACGGTTGGAGAAGGTAGCCTCGTTGCCGGTATGCAGCTGGCTGAGCGCTTACGTGAGCAAGTCCCGGGCCTACGTGTTATGTCGCACTTTGGCGGGGGTAACTTCAAAAAACAATTTAAACGTGCGGACAAAGTCGGTGCGTCTGTGGCACTGGTGCTTGGCGAAGATGAAGTCGCGAATGGCACCGTGGCAGTAAAAGATTTGAAAGGCGGCGAGCAGCAAACCTTGAAACAAGACGAGGTCGCCGCGACACTCGCAGATTTGATTTAGAGAGGACAGATCGTGGACGTCTACACCACAGAAGAACAGCAAGTTGAAGCGATTAAAAAGTGGTGGCGAGATAACGGCAAAGCCGTTGTTATTGGCGCTGTAGTCGGATTGGGTGTGCTATATGGATGGCGTTACTACCAAGCACACGTGACTGAGAGCAAGGAACAAGCCTCACAGCAATATGTTCAAGCGCTTAGTGGTCTGGACAAAGGCGAAACCGCCGCCCTTGAGAACGTGGTTAAAAGCGAAGATCACGAAGGCTATCGTGCGTTAGCTGCCATGCGATTGGCGAAAAAACTGGTTGAACAAGGGGAGCTTGCGCAAGCGAGCGAACAGCTGCGTCAAGCCAGTGCTTGGGTTAAAGATGATGCCATTCATGGTTTAATTGCCACTCGTCTTGCGCGGATTGAGGCGGAGTTAGGTAATTATGACACCGCAGTGACTGAGCTCGATAGCGTGAAGGCACCAAGCTGGCACGCGAAAGTGGAAGAGATCCGTGGTGATATCATGCTGCTTAAAGGCGACAAAGATGCGGCACGTAGCGCCTATGCAGCGTCACTTGCAGCGGCAGAGAACCCAACCGTCAATATGAAGCTTAACAACCTCAGTCAGTAAGGTCGCGGTATGACAAAAGGATTATGGCGTGGGGCGGCGATGGCAGCTGCCTTGGCGTTGCTCGCCGGTTGTGCCGGTGAAGAAGATGTGGTGCAAATGGCACCATTGCCGACGGTGAATAGCCAATTTACCCCAAGCTTGCAATGGAAAGCACAAGTCGGTGATGGCGTCGGTCATTATTACTCTGCACTGCGTCCGGTCGTGGCTTATGACAAAGTCTTTGCCGCAGATCGTAACGGCCTTATCGGTGCGTACGATTTACAGACCGGTCAGTCGGTATGGGAACAATCAGTGCAAACCGATGTACCTGCGTTGCTCTCGGGCGGTTTGAGTGCGTCTTACGGGAAAGTCTATGTCGGCGCGGAAACTGGGGTGCTCTATGCACTGGATGCCGAAAACGGTGAGCTCGTTTGGCAACAAAACGTCAACGGCGAAATCCTGTCAAAACCCTTGGTTGAAGCTGGACTGGTCGTGGTCAATACCAGCCGTGGTGAGCTAGTTGCGTTGGACGCCGAATCGGGTGAAGTGCAATGGAACAACACCAACGATGTGCCCAATCTCAGCTTGCGTGGCGACAGTGCGCCAGTCACTATCTCCGGCGGTTTATTCTGGGGCATGGCCAATGGTCGATTGGGCGCGGCGATGATCCAAGATGGTCGCTCGCTCTGGCAAATTCCGATTGCCACGCCGAAAGGGGCGACCGAAATTGATCGTCTGGTCGATGTGGATGCCACTCCGGTGATTGAAGGCGACCGCCTGTACGCGGTGGGGTATAATGGTCAATTGGTGTCGATTGATTTGCGCTCTGGCCAAGCGGCGTGGAAGCGTGATTTTTCGACAGCGACAGACTTTATGGTTGCGGGCAACACCGTTTATCTAATTGATGATAAAGACGATGTCGTGGCATTGGATGCGCGCAACGGCCTAGAAAAATGGCGTAACACTGAACTGGAATACCGGATTCTCACGCCACCTTCGGCGAGCAGTGGTTACATCATGGTGGGTGACAGCCAAGGTTATTTGCACTGGCTTGATCCACAAACCGGTGAGTTTGTTGCTCAGCAGTCACTGGAAGGCAATGGCATCGCCGTTGCGCCAGTACAAACGGATAACGGCTATATTGTGATCACACGTGATGGTCAAATGAGAAAACTGACCATCGAGTAGAATTAGCCAACATAACTATTTTGGGCTCCTGACTGCTCTGACAGTGAGGAGCCTTGTTCATTGATAAGAGAATGAAAGAGAAGAGGTCTACATGATTCCTGTTATTGCCCTTGTAGGGCGCCCGAACGTGGGGAAATCGACGCTCTTTAATCGTCTAACCCGCACGCGTGATGCGCTAGTAGCGGACTTTCCGGGACTGACCAGGGATCGAAAATACGGTAAAGCGATGCTGGGTGAACATGAGTTCATCGTAATCGATACCGGCGGTATTGATGGCACCGAGGAAGGCGTAGAAACCAAAATGGCCGAGCAGTCTTTGGCCGCCATTGAAGAAGCAGACGTTGTCCTGTTTATGGTTGATGGTCGTGTGGGTTTAACCCCGGCCGACCAAGAGATTGCACAGCATATTCGCACCCGAGAAAAAACATCTTTCTTGGTGGTGAATAAGGTCGACGGGATGGATCCGGACACCGCCGCGTCTGACTTTTGGCAATTAGGCATGGACAACATGTACCAAATTGCGGCCGCACATGGTCGCGGTGTAAGTACCTTGATCAACCGTGCGCTGATGCCGTTCGCGGAACAAGCTAAAGAAGACCAAGAAGCTGGCTTGGTTGATCTCACCGGTGAGGATGATATCGAGCCGGTAGACGAAACCACCATGACCGAAGAGGAAGCGGAAAACGAGTACGCCCGCCTTCAAGCCCAGCCGATTAAAATCGGCATTATTGGCCGTCCAAATGTGGGTAAATCGACCCTAACCAACCGCATGCTCGGCGAGGAGCGCGTGGTGGTTTACGATATGCCGGGCACCACACGCGACTCTATCTACATTCCTATGGAGCGTGATGGACGCGAATACGTGATGATTGACACCGCCGGTGTACGACGTCGTAAGCGCGTGACGGATAAAGTCGAGAAGTTCTCGGTCATCCAAACCCTTAAAGCGATTGAAGACGCCAATGTGGTGTTGCTGGTGATTGATGCGCGCGAAAACATCTCTGACCAAGACTTAAGCCTACTGGGCTTTGCCTTGAATGCCGGACGCTCGATTGTGCTGGCAGTTAACAAGTGGGATGGATTGGATAGCGAAGTGAAAGAGCGCGTCAAATCAGAGCTCGACCGCCGTCTTGGTTTTGTCGACTTTGCGCGTGTTCATTTTATATCTGCCCTGCATGGTACGGGGGTGGGTCACTTGTTTGAGTCGATTCAAGAAGCCTATGAGTCAGCGACTAAGCGTGTAGGCACATCGATGCTGACGCGCATCATGAAGATGGCGCAGGACGACCACCAACCGCCGATGATTCGAGGTCGCCGAGTGAAGCTGAAATATGCACACGCCGGGGGTTATAACCCACCGATTGTGGTGATTCACGGTAACTTGGTCAATGAACTTCCGGACTCCTACAAGCGCTATTTAATGAACTACTATCGCCGGACGCTCGATATTATGGGCACCCCGATTAAGATCCAGTTCCAGAATAGTGAAAACCCGTATGAAGGGAAGAAAGAGAAGCTGACGCTTTCTCAGTCCAGACAGCGCAAGCGCTTGATGGATATGGTGAAAAACCGAAACAAAAAATAATGACTCGCCCAGCCATCGCGCTGGGCTTTTTTTGATCTTCTTTGTCGCTCTATGATCCTTTTCATGATCTTTTGCGGAAATAAAGTGATCTAAATCACATTAAAATGCAGGTTACAGTCAGTGAAACGATCCGCTGTCATACCGCGCTAGGCGGGTTTTTGAGCGGTGAGAATTCAACCATCACCTGACGCTATTCTCTTTTCATTAATTCTGGATCACGTCCAAAATAGATGCCTAGATAGTTTTTTATATCGCTTAAAATCCAAATGCAGAACATGTAACTTATGCTTTCGGGAAGTGTATTGATAAATATTCTTTTTAGGGTAGGAAGCTGATCAAGGGGCATTAACCCCTCGATCAGGCGATCACAATCAGATCAGAAAGAAGTCGGTTGCGCAGAGGTTAATCCTGCGTGGGGGAGACAGAAGCGGGTGCAAGCGCGGTGACCGTACTTGTGATGTCACCCTCACGCAGATGGGTATGTAGTGTTTGACCCACGCTAAGCTGATCGGTCTGGGTCACCACTTTGCCATCGTCCGTACGCGTGATGGAATAACCTCGGGTTAGGGTGGCCAGTGGGCTAACGGCATCTAAGGTTGCCATCAGGGTATGCAACCGCTGTTGTGCGTGCTGCAAGTGAGCGTCCATGGCGTGATTAAGACGCTGCTCAAGCTGGCTCACATGCCCTTGCTGGCGATGAATGGTGTGGATTGGCGTTGCACGCTGCAATCGGCCGTCCAACTGGTTACATTGCGCCTGAGCGCGACGAATTTTGGTCATCATCGCCTGTTGCATGCGCCGTTGTAGCTCATCTAATCGCTGGCTTTGCTGTTGTAAGCGCGTGCGCGGATGCTGGTGGGACAAACGGTGCGACAATTGGGTGAGATGGCGTTGTTGACGATAAAGCACATCGGCCATCGCGCGACTGAGTGCCTGCTCGCGTTGCTGGTATTGCTGAAGCCGATAACTCAGATCGCGGCTAACCAGCTCCGCAGCAGCTGAAGGGGTTGGGGCGCGCATGTCAGCGACAAAATCAGCAATGGTCACATCCACCTCGTGGCCCACCGCACTGACGATAGGAATTGTGCTGGCCGCGATAGTACGAGCGACGATTTCCTCATTAAAACACCAGAGATCTTCTAGCGACCCCCCGCCACGACCGACAATCAAAACATCGCACTCTGCACGGCTATTGGCACGACCAATGGCTTGCGCGATGCTGACCGCGGCATCGCGCCCTTGCACCAGCGTAGGATAAATAACAACGGGTAGGCTAGGATCGCGCCGTTTGAGCACATGCAGAATATCATGCAAGGCAGCGCCGGTTTTGGAGGTAATAATGCCAATACGGCGTGGTTGAGCGGGTAACGGCTTTTTCTCGCTTTGAGCAAAAAGCCCTTGGGCCGCAAGCGTTTGCTTACGTTGCTCAAACTCTTGTTGTAACCGCCCATCCCCTTCAGGTTGCATGCTTTCGAGGATCAACTGATAGTCACCGCGTGGCTCATACAAGGACACTCGGGCGCGGACTAACACCTGGTCGCCATTTTTCGGTTTGAAGGTAACACGACGGTTGTTACCGCGGAACATGGCACATTTCACTTGGCTTTGGTTATCTTTTAGCGATAAATACCAATGCCCCGAGACTGCGGCGGTAAAATTGGAAATCTCCCCGCTTAACCAGACAATGCCGATATCGCGCTCAAGACACAGCCGAACTTCGGCATTCAGCCGAGACACCGTCAAAATGTTGCGATTGTTTGTGCTCACGTCGCCAACCTTTTTCATTCACCTGCACGCATACTACCTGTCTGGTTTGAGGATGCCAATTGCTAAGCGTATGCCATGCGTGAGTGGGCGTTTTCACCCGAAGTGATTGAATATTAAGCGCCTAAAATCAAAGACACCAATAAATGAAAATTCTCAGTAAAAACCTGTAGCCAAACGTTTGCGCTATACGTATAATGCTGCGGCAATATTTTGTTCCCCTTCACAAATTTTGGTGTGAGATATTGCAATGCTGAGAATCGCGAAAGAAGCGCTAACCTTTGACGATGTACTCCTCGTCCCTGCCCATTCCACTGTTCTTCCGAACACTGCGGATCTGCGAACCCAACTGACTCGTTCTATTAGCCTGAACATCCCTGTTTTATCAGCAGCGATGGATACGGTGACAGAAGCCCGTCTGGCGATTGCACTTGCGCAAGAAGGTGGCCTTGGTTTTATCCACAAAAACATGACCATTGAACAGCAAGCTGAGCAAGTTCGCTTGGTTAAAATTTACGAAGCGGGCATGGTCACAAACCCTGTGACAGTGACGCCAGAAATGACCATTGCGGATGTGAAAGCACTCACCGAACGCAACGGTTTCGCCGGCTATCCAGTGGTTAACGCACAAAAAGAGCTTGTCGGCATTATCACCGGCCGTGATGTACGTTTTGTGTCTGACTTGAGCAAGCGTGTTGATGAAGTGATGACGCCGAAGTCGCGCTTAGCCACGGTGCAAGAAGGTGCCGATCGAGAACAAGTTCAGCAAATGATGCAGCAACACCGCGTGGAAAAAATCTTGGTCGTCAATCAAGACCACCACCTAAGCGGCATGATCACCGCAAAAGACTTCCAGAAAGCAGAAAGCAAACCAAACGCCTGTAAAGACGAGCAAGGCCGTCTGCGCGTGGGTGCCGCCGTCGGTGCTGGCGCGGGCAATGAAGAGCGTGTGGCCGCCTTGGTGGAAGCCGGTGTTGACGTTCTTTTGATTGACTCATCACATGGCCACTCTGAAGGCGTGTTACAACGCATTCGTGATACACGCGCCGCGTATCCAAACCTGCAAATCGTAGGGGGGAACGTTGCCACGGCAGACGGTGCTCGTGCCCTGATTGAAGCTGGTGTTGATGCCGTTAAAGTAGGGATTGGTCCAGGGTCGATTTGTACCACCCGTATTGTGACCGGGGTTGGCGTACCACAAATTACTGCTATCAGTGATGCAGCAGCGGTTGCGCAGGAATATGGTATTCCGGTCATTGCTGACGGTGGCATTCGCTTCTCGGGCGATATGTGTAAAGCGATTGCCGCTGGCGCATCCTGCGTGATGGTTGGCTCCATGCTGGCAGGAACGGAAGAATCACCGGGTGAAGTTGAGCTTTACCAAGGCCGCGCTTACAAATCGTACCGTGGTATGGGATCGGTGGGCGCGATGTCAAAAGGCTCATCTGACCGTTACTTCCAAAGCGACAATGCTGCCGACAAATTGGTCCCAGAAGGCATTGAAGGCCGCGTAGACTACAAAGGCATGATGAAAGAAATCATTCACCAACAAATGGGCGGTTTGCGTTCATGCATGGGTCTGACTGGCTCTGCCACCATCAACGATTTACGCACCAAAGCGCAATTTGTTCGCGTGACTGGCGCGGGCATGAAAGAGTCACACGCTCACGATGTGACCATCACTAAAGAAGCGCCTAACTATCGCCTCGGATAATGTATGGCGGTGTGGCTTAAGGGTCACACCGCTTTCTATTCGTCCAAGAGGGCTGACAACGCCCCTTTGTTCCACTTAATTGAGAAAGCCAGATAATGACCAAAAACATTCATGCTCAACGTATTTTGATCCTCGACTTTGGCTCCCAGTACACGCAACTGATTGCACGTCGTGTCCGTGAAATCGGAGTGTATTGTGAGTTGTGGAGCTGGGATGTAGAAGAGCAAGATATCCGTGATTTTGCCCCTGATGGCATCATCCTTTCCGGTGGCCCTGAAAGTGTCGCTGAAGCTGGCTCACCGCGTGCGCCTGAGTATGTCTTTAATGCTGGCGTGCCGGTGCTTGGCGTATGCTACGGCATGCAAACCATGGCTGAGCAACTGGGCGGTAAAGTGGCCGGCTCTGAGCACCGCGAATTTGGTTATGCCCAAGTTAAGCGTGTTGCCAACAGTGCTTTGTTTGATGGTATTGAAGATGCGATCGCAGAAGATGGCACCGCGCTATTGGATGTGTGGATGAGCCACGGTGATAAAGTGGTCGCTATCCCAGAAGATTTCGTCAAAATCGCTGAAACCGACACCTGTCCGTTTGCGGCGATGGCTAATGAAGAGAAGCGTTTCTACGGCGTACAGTTCCACCCGGAAGTCACGCATACTCGCCAAGGCAAACGTATGCTAGAGCAGTTTGTGATGACCATCTGCGGTTGTGAGCGCCTATGGACTCCTGCATCTATCATCGAAGATGCGGTTGAGCGTATTCGCGAGCAAGTCGGTGATGATGAAGTGATCCTTGGCTTATCTGGTGGCGTTGATTCCTCAGTAGTGGCAATGCTGGTTCACCGCGCGATTGGCGACAAGCTCACGTGCGTATTTGTGGATAACGGCCTGCTACGCCTTAACGAAGGCGAGCAAGTACTGGAAATGTTTGGTGACCACTTCGGCCTCAACATTGTCCATGTTAACGCCGAAGACCGCTTCCTTGACGCGCTGAAAGGCGAAGCTGACCCTGAAGCTAAGCGTAAAATCATTGGCCGCGTGTTTGTTGAAGTATTCGACGAGCAAGCCACCAAAATGAAAAACGCCAAATGGTTGGCGCAAGGCACCATCTATCCGGATGTGATTGAATCAGCAGCCTCGAAAACCGGTAAAGCACACGTGATTAAATCGCACCACAATGTGGGCGGTCTTCCGGAAGAAATGAAAATGGGCTTGGTTGAACCGCTCAAAGAGCTGTTCAAAGACGAAGTCCGTAAGATTGGCCTTGAACTAGGCCTGCCTTACAACATGCTTTACCGCCACCCATTCCCAGGGCCTGGCCTTGGTGTGCGTGTGCTGGGCGAGATCCAAAAAGAATACTGTGACCTTTTACGTCGCGCGGATGCAATCTTTATCGAAGAACTGCGCAACGCCGATCTGTACGATAAAGTCTCACAAGCCTTTGCGGTTTTCTTACCGGTACGTTCCGTTGGCGTGATGGGCGATGGCCGTAAATACGATTGGATCATTGCCTTGCGTGCTGTCGAAACCATCGACTTTATGACCGCGCACTGGGCACACCTGCCATACGATTTCCTTGGCAAAGTGTCGAACCGCATTATCAACGAAGTCGACGGCATCTCCCGCGTGGTTTACGACGTCTCCGGCAAACCGCCAGCGACGATTGAGTGGGAGTAGGGCTAACTATTAATAGTTAATAGAGCTTTTAGAGGATAAATGAATGCCAGTCAGTAATATTGACTGGCATTTTTTATGGTCGCACTATCCATCAACGATTGACGTCATTGCTGCAAAAACCGAAAAACAGCCCGAAGATCAGAGCCATTGCCGGTAAAATGGGTATATTTCAACACAGGCTAGCCGGCTTGCCTACAAGTACATGTTCAGAGTGTTGCACTTCGCGGCTGAATCTGCGAGTACCTTTAATTATTAAGAGCGTTCTTGTTCTCTATAAAAGATTTATTTTTATCGTAGCAATCACTCAGAAGAACATATGTCAGGTGACAAAGCATAAGTCCGGCTAGAGTATTTTAAAGTTAACTGCCGTTCAGATAAACACTCTACATAACCATGTTCAAATAGGCTTTTCTTTAATCCAACGTTCAAAAACCATCCAGACAAAAAAGCAATAAATACTATCAGTCCAACAAAAAATAAAACAATCTTCGGTATCCACCTAGCTGATTTACCAGTAACCAACGGAATGAAGCACAACAACACAACACTAAGAAAAATGAAAAAACCAGAAAATGACGCGGCATCATTAATTGCACCATCGACTTTTATTTTATTACTGGTTAAATTTAAATTTTCTATCAAATCCAAAGATTGGTCCAAACATAGCCATACCATAGGCGATAAACACAATATATAAACTAGCATTTTGAGGCGATTAACTTTCATCGAATAGCCCCTCAACTGCTTTTGTCATCGGCTGAGTTATATGATGTTCCTCATCTAAATCAGATACTATTCCCCCTATAACAAAAGCAGAAATAGCAAAAACGCCTAATATAACAGCCGTAGGCGGTGCCACAAAAGCAGCCGTCACTACACCGCTAACGAGTAATGTAATGCCTTGCGCGATGACTCCCGCCAAAACGCCTTTAACAACATATGCAGAAAATTGACCAATCACTTTGTATAATATTTTTCATTGTGAATCATATAATAAACCATATATTTAACCCTACTAAAAAATAAGTTCTCCTTTTAAACGCATTGGTTTTTTCTGTTTTTCAAAAAATAAATTATTTAGGTAAACAAATTTCAGGTGATAAAGCATAAGTTCTACTGGAGTATTTTAAACTTAGTTCTCTTTTTTCTTTACACTCAATGTAATTGTTATTAATGATTTTCTCTCGTAGTGAAGAATCAAAGTAATGACCAATTATGGCAAAAGTTATTCCACCTATTATCATTAGTCTGAATGTTAACTTGGGTAATTGTAATCCTGATGCAATACTAATTATGGTCATTGGAATAGTAGGTAAAAAAAAGCCAAACAAAACAAATGATGATGTATTATTCATGTATCCAGAGACTTTTATTTTTGATACTTCACCAACGTTATCTAATAATGAAATGAAATCGAATATGCCTGCAGCAAACCATATGCTTACTGAAATAAACAAAAGCAATGATAATAATTTCTTAAAAAAAACCATCTTAATTAATACTCAATTTACTAAACTTTCTATTTTGTCTTTCATTACTTGGGTATATCCAACTTCTCCATCTAAATCAGCAATATACCCTCCTATTTTAAAAGCCGAATACGCAAAAACACCCAATGCTACAGCTGTTGGTAAGGTGAACCCCAAAGCAACCGCTACCCCTGCTCGTAATGCAACAGTAAGCCCCTGAGCTATGACTCCCGCCACAACGCCTTTAGCAACATCTGCAGAAAATTGACCAACCACTTCGCCTAATGTTTTTTCATCGTGAAGCATATAGTCAACGGTATTTACAGCACCACTAAAAACAACTTCGACATAAACATTGCCTTTAAGGTAGGTGACATTTCCTTTCACTGTATTGAGTGCATGTCCCAACTTTAGCATCTTGGGAGTGGCTGCTTGCCAGCGCGGGCCAATATCCAGATAACGGGGTTTGTAGTTTTCAACCACTATGTTCATCACACCGTTGATGTTAACGGCTTTCGCTGTTGCTCCCAATCCTCCTAGCTCTTTTGCAACTTCATAGGCTCCTTTCAAGCCAGTTGCTACGCCGGTGTAGTCTTTACCCGTTGATAGCTGCCCATGTGTGTCTTGCATAAAGGCGTCTAAATACTCATTTGCTTCTTCTAGCGTTAGTACAGCAAGGCGGGTGTTCTTTTGTTGCGAATGATCCCATTGGTACTCTTTTGCCACTTCGCGTGCGTCTTCGAGCAACGCTTCATCTGTAAACGGATAAACCTGTTCTGACGGCTTTCTTTTGGCAAGCACCTCTGCTCTGTGCTTGGCATAGCGATCTTCGTTGGCTTGCACATACTCCCATGCTTGATCGCTTTGTTCGAAGCGAGCCTTGCGGTGGCGAGCGAGTTTTTCTTGTTGTGTTTCTTTGGCCGCTGGAGCTTCTGGTTGTGTGTCCCCTTCAATCCAGCGCGTGTTTATTCGACTGATGTCCACTTTCATCATCTCATGTTTCTACATAACGGCATGATATAACAGAAAATCCTGAGGCAAAAACTTGCCCGAGTAAGCCAGCATGAAAATAAGTGCTTATATAACAGATGTTTATGGGGGGAGGCGAAAAAACGGCTATTAATTTTCTATAAATTCGAAGCTTCTCCAATTCACGCCCAAACAAGGAGAGTTATTCAGCGAATAAAAATTGGCGATAAGAAGATAGCCAGTCAACACAGCGCTCAAGGTGAGCATCAAAGAGTCACTGTGCGACGTTTATTCTCTATTACTATGTGCTTTTTTGTTTCTAAATGTTTCAGGGTTGTCCCGTCGTTGCGGTTTTTTGTGCTGAAAAGCAAATATATCTGATGGTTAACATTTTGCTAACAGGGTGGTGTGTAGCTAACTATGCTGATTTTTGCTTTACTGGGGCCGATATTTCATTAATTTGTCATTAAAGGCAGCGTCAGGGCATGTGCTGTGGCGACATTGAAACAATATGGAGTGAGCTGTGAGCAGTCAACTTAGTCAGTCAGCGAATGCTGACGGCCCGCGAGGGTTAGACCGGTTTTTAAATATGATTGAACGGGCAGGAAACCGTATCCCTGATCCGGCACTGTTGTTTTTCTGGGGCTTGATTACCGTTTGGGTACTGTCGGCCATTTTATCGCAAGTTGAGTTCGATGCCGTTCACCCGCTGACGGGGAATGCGGTGCAAGTGAACAACCTACTCACCGGCGATGCGCTCGCACACTTTCTAGCCAACATGGTTAGCACTTTTACTGGTTTTGCGCCGCTGGGCATTGTATTGGTTGCGATGCTAGGGGTGGGGGTGGCTGATCAGTCAGGCTTTATCACCACCGGTCTGAAGAAAATGTTGAGTGTGACGCCGAAGCAAGCGCTTACACCAATGCTGATTTTGGTGGCGATCGTGTCACACACTGCGGCGGATGCAGGCTATGTGCTGGTGATCCCACTAGGCGGGATTATCTTCCATGCGGCGGGACGCCACCCATTGGCGGGGATTGCCGCCGCATTTGCCGGTGTCTCGGGGGGATTTTCAGCGAACTTTATTCCGTCTGGCATTGATCCTTTACTCGCTGGATTTACCGAATCAGCCGCTCACGTATTGGATGATACCTATCAGGTGAACCCACTCGCAAACCTCTACTTTACTGGACTGTCATCGATTTTGATTGTGGCATTAGGCTGGTTTGTAACCGAGAAAATCATTGAACCGCGCCTTAGCCGCACGCCGATTGATGAGGATGCTGAAGACGCTCCTGATCTTGGTTCATTCACGGCGATTGAAGGCAAAGCCTTTAATCGCGCAGGCTTGGCCATGTTGGTGGGAATTGCTGCGCTTGTTGCTGCTGCTTGGCCGGATACATCGCCGCTTCGCTCTCCGTCAGGGGAATTGACCGCATTTGATGCGCCGATTATGCAATCAATCGTACCGCTGATTTTCGTGCTCTTTATTATTCCGGGCATTGTCTACGGCAAAACCGCAGGTACCTTTAAAACCAGCCAAGACGTAATCAAATCCATGTCGGATACCATGGCGACTATGGGTGCGTACATGGTGATGGCGTTCTTCTGTGCGCAATTTTTGGCTGCATTTACCCAATCCAACATTGGTACTTTGTTAGCACTCAACGGCGCTGAGTTGCTGCAATCGATGAAATTGCCGGGTGAAATGACGATTGTGGGTATGATCCTGCTCACCGCCATGGTCAACTTACTGATCGGGTCGGCATCGGCAAAATGGGGACTGATTGGTCCGATTCTCGTACCAATGCTGATGGTTGTCGGTATTTCGCCTGAGCTATCACAAGCGGCGTATCGTGTGGGTGACTCTGTCTCTAACATTATTTCGCCATTGATGGTGTTCTTCCCGCTAGTGGTGGTGTATTGCCAGCGCTATGTGAAATCGACCGGGATTGGCACTGTGGCTTCGTTAATGATCCCATACTCCATCACTATGCTGGTGGGCTGGACGCTTTTCCTTCTGGCTTATTGGGCGGTTGGGTTGCCGTTGGGCATTCAAGCAAGCTATCAATACTTGGTTCAATAACGCGTTCCTACGTGACGACAGACAAGCCGGCCTTCGAGCCGGCTTATTTGTGTCGTATACTTGGCGCCATCTCAATGGGTGAAGTTACAGGGTTTTGAATGAGCGAGTTGCAAACGCCATCAAACGAGCACGAAAAATACATGCGCCACGCCATGACGCTGGCGGAAAAAGCCGAGCAAGAGGGTGAAGTGCCGGTCGGGGCTGTGGTGGTGTACCAAGGGGAGATTATCGGGACCGGATGGAACCGTTCAATTACCCAACATGATGCCTCTGCGCATGCGGAAATCATGGCACTGCGCCAAGCAGGTCAAGTGCTGGGGAACTATCGCCTGATTGATGCTGACTTGTATGTCACTTTAGAGCCTTGTCCGATGTGTGCGGCGGCTATGGTACATAGCCGTATTCGCAACGTTTATTTTGGTGCCTCCGACCCTAAAACCGGTGCGGCAGGATCGGTGATGAACTTGCTCAGTTACGAGGGCGTGAATCATCACGTGGCATCGCAAGGGGGGGTACTTGAGGATGCTTGCCGTGAGCAGCTTCAAGCGTTTTTTCGTCGTCGCCGAGCCGAAAAAAAAAGCCGCTAAAAAAGCGGCTCGAGAGCAGGGCGAGGGTTAAAACGCATCGTCAAAGGCGGCGAACTCGCGGATGGCAAACGTACGTTGTCGCCAAAGCACTTTCTTGTGCATATTTTGACGCATGCGCTTACGCCGGTTAGCGGCGGAAATCGTGTTTTTACGGAAGTTACTTCTCACGAGCCGTTTTCTCGGAACCATACTGCCCTCATTGCTGTTGCTGGTTAGCGTCGCTTTGTGGTGACGTTTCGTCAGTGTCTGTGACGGTTTCAGACTCTTGCTCAGGCGCTGGCGCGACAATGGTTTGTAGGCCGCCTAAATCTTCAACCTGCTCATTGTCGAGCGCTTCAATATGCGCTTTTTCATAGCCTAGAATACTTTGATAATAACGGCGGATATTTTCGACGTAGCTTAACGCCTCGTATCCACGCGCATAGCCGTAGCGTGTTTGGGTATAGTATTGGCGCTTGGCAAGCATGGGCAGACGCTTTTTCACATCACTCCACGAGTTAGGATTGGCCCCTTGTGCCTCCGTGAGGCGGCGTGCATCCATCATGTGGCCAAAGCCGATATTGTACGAGGCAAGCGCGAACCAAATACGTTCGTGCGGGTTCACGCTATCCGGTACGCGTTCCAAGACCCGTTGCAGATAAAGGGCGCCGCCTTTAATGCTTTGCTCGGGATCAAGCCGGTTGCGTACGCCGACAGATTTTGCGGTCGGTAAGGTCAGCATCATCATGCCGCGTACACCAGTCGGTGAAATAGCGCGCGGGTTCCAATGTGATTCCTGATAAGACAGAGCGGCGAGCAAACGCCAGTCAAATTCATTGGCGTATTTTTTAAATAGCGGCTCCCACTTGGGCAGTTTGCTCTCAATCGCGCGCAAAAAGGCGCGGGTATCGACGTAATCAAACTGATCCACGTGACCAAAGTATTTCTCTTCCAAAATCGCCAGTTCGCCGCTTTGAGCGAGATCACCAAAAAATTCCACCATCAGGGCGTAAACGCTGCTATCGCCTTGCTTTTTCATAAACCAAGCGACGGGCTCGTCTTCGCTCAGTTCCATCGCGACGGTGATATCAGGGTGGGTGCGTTGGATCAGTGCAATGTCGACGGAGTCGGCAATGGTAAAGTCGATGTCACCATTCGCGACTTGTTTGAGGAGTTCGTCGTCATCGGCATCTTGGACGACTTGCCAAGACAGTGCAGGATGGGCTTGTTTCAGTGATTGCAATGTTAAGTCATGACTGGAGCCTTCAACCACTGCCATTACAGCATCATCTCGGTTGAAGTCATCGACATCACGCGGTCGCCAGTGGCCGTTTTTATACACGACTTGTTGGCTAACAAAATAGTACGCAGGACCGGGGCGAAAGGCGTCAAGGCGTTGCGGTGTGATGGTCAGGCCCGCGGCAATAATGTCAACATCGCCGCGCTCAAGGGCGGGAAAGAGGCCGGAGAGCGTGTAGGTAGGCGTCATTTCCAATTTTACGCCCAGCTTATCGGCAAAGCGCTTGGCTAAATCATAATCTAGGCCGGTTGGGCCATTAGGACCGATGTAATAAGAAAGCTGATTATTGAGTGTGCCCACTCTTAGCACGCCGCGATCGCGGATTTTTTCGAGAGTCGTACGGTCATCAAAATGCCAATCACAGCCCGCCAAAGGCAGGGTTAGCAGCAAAAGGGCCACGCAGGCAATCCAAGATGGCAGAGTAAATCGACGCTGTCTCAAAGGCTGTTGCTCTTGTTGCGGGCCGGCGTGAAGACACAGGCCGTGATCAATGGACCCTCCATTCTACGTGAATAGGCGTCCGACCGATAGAGGGGAAATTTTTTGCGCAAACGGTTGCGCCAGGTGTGTTGCCCGCGAGGATTTTCCCCTATAATGGCCGCCGCTTGCTTAAAAGGCCAGCAAAAAATGGGCGTAAACCTGCAGACAGCAAAGGCTGCTGCTAGTGTGAGTTGTGATACCCAAGTTTACATGCCAACGCGTGTTAATTTGGGTATACCCCTTTCACTAACTGCTAACGAGAGACGTACGCACATGGATATTTTGCGTGGTTCCCCCGCACTGTCTGAGTTTCGTGTCAATAAACTGCTGGCTAGCTGTCAAGCGCATCAGTTGCCAGTCACGGCACTGTATGCTGAGTTTATTCACTTCGCTGATTTGCATCACCCCTTGGATAGCGCGAGTCGCGAAAAGCTCGAAAAGTTGCTGACTTACGGGCCCACTTTACCGCCGCATGCGCCTGAAGGGACGCTGTTTCTCGTTACGCCTCGTCCTGGCACCTTGTCGCCGTGGTCATCCAAAGCAACCGATATTGCCCATAACTGTGGCTTGGACGCGGTGAAACGCTTGGAGCGCGGTACGGCGTACTATATTCAGTTATCTGCTCCTTTGACCAGTGAGCAACACGCAACCTTAACCGGATTGTTGCACGATCGGATGATGGAAGCTGTGTTCAGTGAGCTTGAAGCGGCCGCGGTGCTATTCGAGCAAGCGGAACCTGCGCCGATGCATAGCGTAGACATTCTCTCAGGTGGCCGCGCCGCCTTAGTCGAGGCCAACCAAGCCTTAGGGTTGGCACTGGCAGAAGATGAAATTGACTATCTGGTCGAGAACTTCACCCAGCTGGAGCGTAATCCTAACGACATCGAACTGATGATGTTTGCGCAAGCCAACTCAGAGCATTGCCGACACAAAATTTTCAACGCCGACTGGACCATTGATGGTGAAAAACAGCCTAAATCGCTGTTTAAAATGATTAAAAACACCTATGAGCAAACCCCAGATAACGTGCTGTCGGCGTATAAAGACAACGCAGCCGTGATGACGGGCTCAAGCGTTGGGCGCTTTTTCCCCAGCCCTGACAGCCACACTTATCAATATCACCATGAGCCGGCTCACATTTTGATGAAGGTGGAAACCCACAACCATCCTACCGCGATTTCACCGTGGCCAGGCGCGGCAACAGGCTCTGGCGGTGAGATTCGTGATGAGGGGGCAACCGGTGTCGGGGGCAAACCCAAAGCAGGATTGGTCGGTTTTTCCGTCTCTAACCTCAAGATTCCCGGCTTTATTCAGCCGTGGGAGCGCGATTATGGCAAGCCTGAGCGCATTGCCACTGCGCTCGATATTATGCTGGAAGGCCCGTTAGGCGGCGCGGCGTTTAACAACGAATTTGGCCGACCTAACTTGCTGGGTTATTTCCGCACCTATGAGCAATTGGTGACCTCGCATGCCGGTGAGGAAGTGCGTGGCTATCACAAACCCATCATGATCGCCGGTGGTATGGGTAACATCCGTGACGGCCATGTGCAAAAAGGCGAGATTGATGTGGGCGCCAAACTGATTGTGTTAGGTGGTCCGGCGATGAACATCGGCCTTGGCGGCGGTGCAGCATCGTCGATGGCATCAGGCCAGTCGGCGGAAGACTTAGACTTTGCCTCGGTACAGCGTGAGAATCCAGAAATGGAGCGTCGCTGCCAAGAGGTGATCGATCGTTGCTGGCAGCTTGGCGACGATAATCCGATTGCCTTTATCCACGATGTGGGCGCAGGTGGCCTGTCCAATGCGATGCCAGAGCTGGTCGATGATGGCGGCCGCGGTGGACGCTTTAACTTGCGTGACATTCCTAATGATGAGCCGGGAATGAGTCCGCTTGCCATTTGGTGTAACGAGTCACAAGAGCGTTATGTCTTGGCGGTTAAACCGGAAAATATGGCGCTTTTCGAAGCCTTATGCGAGCGTGAACGGGCGCCGTACGCGGTGATTGGTGAGGCCACCGATGCGCGTCATCTGTCGCTTGAAGACAGCCACTTCGACAATACCCCTATCGACATGCCGATGGATATCTTGCTGGGTAAAGCGCCCAAAATGCACCGGGATGTGATGCGTCAGCAAGTGACAGGTACCGCGCTTAACACCCAAGGCATTGAGCTAGCGGAAGCCTGTGAGCGTGTTTTACGCTTGCCGGCGGTGGCGGAGAAAACCTTCTTGATCACCATCGGTGACCGTTCGGTGACCGGACTGGTTGCGCGTGACCAAATGGTCGGCCCTTGGCAGGTACCGGTCGCTAACTGTGCGGTCACGGCGGCCAGCTATGACAGTTATCACGGCGAGGCGATGGCGATGGGTGAGCGAACGCCTGCGGCCTTGCTCGACTTTGCTGCTTCTGCCCGTATGGCGGTCGGCGAAGCACTTACCAATATCGCCTGTGCCGATATTGGTAGCCTGACTAACATTAAACTGTCTGCGAACTGGATGTCCGCGGCAGGTCATCCGGGCGAAGACGCCGGCTTGTACGAAGCGGTTAAAGCCGTGGGCGAGGAGCTGTGTCCTGAGCTGTCACTGACCATTCCGGTGGGTAAAGACTCGATGTCGATGAAAACCCAGTGGCAGCAAGACGGTGAAAACAAAACCGTCACCGCGCCGATGTCGCTGATTATCACCGCCTTTGGCCGCGTGGAAGATGTGCGTCGTACCGTGACCCCACAACTGCGTACCGATAAAGGTGACAGCCACTTGATCGCGATTGATCTCGGTGAGGGCGCGCAGCGTCTGGGCGCAACCGCGTTGGCTCAGGTTTACCACCAATTGGGCGATAAGCCTGCCGATGTCACCAGCAGCGCCCGCCTAAAAGGCTTTTTTAATGCGATGCAAACCTTGGTAGCAGAGCAAAAGTTACTGGCGTATCACGATCGAGCTGATGGCGGACTGTTCGTCACCTTGGCGGAAATGGCGTTTGCCGGTCACACCGGTATTGACGTGGATATCGCCCGTTTAGGCGACGATGCCTTGTCGGTACTGTTTAACGAAGAACTGGGCGCGGTGATCCAAGTAGCGGCGTCAGATCTCGAGCGTGTTAATGCAGTGTTGGATGAACATCAATTAACCGCATGCAGCCACCTGATTGGCGGCTTAAGCGATAGCGATGAGATTATCTTGCGTCACAGTGAGGCGCCTATCTATCAAGCCAGTCGCCAGCACCTGCGTCAGATTTGGGCTGAAACCACCTATCAAATGCAAGCGCGTCGCGATAATCCGGACTGTGCCCGCCAAGAGTTTGACGCCAAGCAGGCGGCCGATCCTGGGTTGCACGCCAGCCTGAGCTTTGACGTGCATGAAGATATTGCTGCGCCGTATATCGCCACCGGTCAACAACCGACGATGGCTATCTTGCGTGAGCAAGGCGTGAACTCGCATGTGGAAATGGCCGCTGCCTTCGATCGCGCTGGCTTTAACGCTGTGGACGTTCATATGAGTGACATTCTCTCAGGACGCGTCAGTTTGGACGGTTTCCAAGGGCTGGTGGCCTGTGGCGGTTTCTCTTACGGTGACGTGTTAGGCGCTGGTGAAGGTTGGGCGAAATCAATTCTGTTTAACAGCCGCGCACGCGATCAATTCAGCGACTTCTTTACGCGTGAAGATACCTTGGCACTTGGCGTGTGTAATGGCTGCCAGATGCTATCGAACCTGCATGAACTGATCCCAGGCGCCGCACACTGGCCACGATTTGTTCGTAATGAGTCGGAGCGCTTTGAAGCGCGCTTTAGCCTAGTGGAAGTGCAATCAAGCCCATCCGCCTTCTTTGCTGGGATGGCGGGTTCACGGATGCCCATTGCGGTATCGCATGGTGAAGGACGTGTTGAGGTGCGTGATGCAGAGCATCTAGCGGCTATTGAGACGTCAGGTACGGTGGCGTTGCGTTACACCGATAATCACGGCCAGCCAACACAAGCGTATCCTGCCAACCCGAATGGCTCACCAAATGGCATTACCGCGCTGACCACTGAGTCGGGCCGCGTCACCATTATGATGCCGCACCCTGAGCGGGTATTCCGTACGGTTGCTAACTCTTGGCACCCTGATGATTGGGGCGAAGACAGTGCGTGGATGCGCATGTTCCGCAACGCGCGGGTCACACTGGGATAAGCCTTATACCAATCAAAGCCGCCAATCTATGGCGGCTTTTTAGTGATAAGCGTGAATCGATGGATGATTTTTTATCCGGCTGCGATACAATTTCAGCTAAACAACTGATCCATCAGGACCGGCTGCGGCCAACGAGAAGGATAACGGAATGAAAAAAATTGAAGCCATCATCAAGCCATTTAAACTCGATGACGTACGCGAAGCACTTGCCGACGTGGGCATCACGGGGATGACTGTCTCAGAAGTAAAAGGTTTTGGTCGTCAGAAAGGTCATACTGAGCTTTACCGAGGCGCTGAATACATGGTCGACTTTCTGCCTAAGGTCAAGCTGGAAGTCGTGGTCGCGAATGATGTCGCAGAACAGTGTGTTGAAACCATCATTGATACCGCACAAACCGGTAAAATTGGTGATGGTAAAATCTTTGTCTTCGATGTTGAACGCGTGGTGCGTATCCGTACCGGTGAAGAAGACGAAGAAGCGATTTAATATCGCGAGTTGGACGAATACGGTAAGCAACAAAAAGCCAAGCGTGATGCTTGGCTTTGTTGTTTGTATGGTTTGTGATTGGCTACGCGCCAGGGTTGGCCGGATGCGCTTGATAACGACCCGGCTTATGATTCATCGCCAAGACTAAGTTGAGCACAATCGCGCCAACCACCGACCACATCAAGAGATTGAGGTCGATGAGGAAGAAAGATAACGCCAGGATGGTACAGTCGATACCCATTTGTAGTTTTCCTGCCGAGATCCCAAACTTGTCCTGACAATAAAGCACCAGTACGTTAAAACCGCCTAAGCTGGCATTGTGGCGGAAAATCATCAACATGCCGACGCCCATCAGCAAGCCACCAATGACCGCACAATAGGCGGGGGCCAACCAAGTGATTTGAAAAAAGTAGGCGATATGGTCGGCCATCACGGACACCGCGCCACCGGCGAGTAAGCTGCGCACAGCAAAGCGCGGGCTCATACGAAACCAAGCCATCAAATAAAACGGACAGTTACACAGAAAGTACAGGGTGCCGAAGGACAGGTCAGTAAATTGGCTGACTAACAAAGCAAGGCCAGTCGTCCCGCCGGTTAACAGTCCGGCCTGTTGCAAGAAAAACACCCCTTGTGCGACGAGAAACGCCCCAGAGGCAATGGCGATCACATCTTCTTTTAAGCTGTGTTGATATCGGCTCACACGGCTTCTCCCTACATAAACAGCAACAAAAAGTCCGCCAAAACCCAACTGGGGCGGCGGTTAAATAAGGTTAATGGGAATTGCGGGCGCGGATTTTATCGCCAAATGAGAGTAATAAAAAGTCAGCCAAGTAAATCACTGGCTGATAGGATGTCAGCAATTTGATACTCGCGTGTAAATTGTTTACAGCGCACAATCTGCGTTTCTGTATGGCGGACTAATCTGGCACAACCGACGTATAAAAAAAACGGCCGATTGACACTACCTGTTGCAGTGGTTTTTTTGTAGAATGACGAACGCAGTAATGGCGGTAGCGTAAACGTTTGCGTCGGGCTTTTAAAACGCCGACTTTTCCGCCTGTTTGCCTTGGTTTAGTCACTTTAAATGTGTAAGGCGACTAACCCAAGGTGTGGTGCACTATGCCATATCAAAACCATTCGAGCTATCGGGCCAACTTGGGTACGGATAGCATTCGCTTTAAGGGTAATAGCCCGCCACCATTGAGTCAGGAGAGACAAATGCTAAAGCGTGACATGAAGATTGCGGATTACGATCCGGCACTGTTCGCAGCCATTGAAGAAGAAACGGCTCGTCAGGAAGAACACATTGAGCTGATTGCGTCAGAAAACTATACCAGCCCACGCGTCATGGAAGCGCAAGGCTCTCAACTGACCAACAAATATGCCGAAGGCTACCCCGGCAAGCGTTATTACGGCGGCTGTGAGCATGTCGATAAAGTGGAAGCTCTTGCGATTGAGCGTGCGTGTGAATTGTTTGGTTGTGAATATGCCAACGTGCAACCTCACTCTGGCTCACAAGCTAACAGTGCTGTGTATATGGCGCTGCTAAACCCAGGCGATAAGGTTTTGGGCATGAGCTTGGCGCATGGTGGCCACTTAACGCACGGCTCTCCGGTCAACTTTTCAGGCAAACACTATGAAGTGGTTGCGTACGGCATTGATGAAGCGGGTAAGATTGATTACGAGCAAATGGAACAGCTCGCGCTGGAACATAAGCCGAAAATGATCATTGGTGGTTTCTCTGCCTATTCGCAAGTGGTGGATTGGAAGCGTATGCGTGAAATCGCCGACAAAGTGGGCGCTTGGTTCATGGTGGACATGGCACACGTTGCTGGTTTGATTGCAGCAGGCGTGTATCCAGATCCATTGCCGCATGCACACGTGGTTACCACCACCACCCATAAAACCCTAGCAGGGCCGCGCGGCGGTTTGATCCTGTCTAATGCGGGTGAAGACCTCTACAAAAAGCTCAACTCTGCGGTGTTCCCAGGTGGCCAAGGTGGCCCACTGATGCATGTGATTGCGGGTAAAGCTGTCGCGTTTAAAGAGGCGATGGAACCTGAGTTTAAAGCCTATCAAGCGCGCGTGATTGATAACGCGCGTGCAATGGTGAAGGGGTTCCAAGCACGCGGTTATAACATCGTGTCAGGGTCAACCGACAACCACTTGTTCTTGGTTGATTTGATTGACAAAGACATCACTGGTAAAGAAGCGGATGCTGCGCTCGGTGCCGCGAATATCACAGTGAACAAAAACAGTGTGCCGAACGATCCACGTAGCCCGTTTGTCACCTCAGGCATTCGTGTGGGAACGCCAGCGATTACACGCCGTGGCTTTACCGAGCAAGACGCTGAACAGCTCGCGCATTGGATGTGTGATGTGTTAGATAACATCAACAATGAGCAAGTGATTGCTGAAACTAAAGAAAAAGTTCAAGCCATTTGCCGCCGCCTACCGGTTTATGCGTAACCGGTGAGCGTTGTAAGTGAAACAGCAAAGGCGCCTTCAGGCGCCTTTTTTGTTTGCCCAGCGAAGCTGGCAAACCCGTCAGGTTGAAAGAAACCTGAATCGCCCCGACTGAGGGGAAGATAATCCGACTCGCAAGGGCGTTGCTGGCCAACGGCAGGGTCTGAAGGAAGCGATAGGAAGTTAGAGGCACACAACGCAAGA
>NZ_MEBP01000125.1:0-32244 GCF_001722075.1 Salinivibrio sp. SS2
TATCCTGTATTTGTCAAATACTGTATAGGTGTAATTGGTATAATTGCAGGAACGAACCAGTCGTTTTTACTTGTTAAAAAAGGTGAGCAGCAAAAACGCTGATGTCGTCCGTGATGCCACTATTGGGCTACTTAGACCGTACTCCGCGCATGTGCACACAATCACCGCAGATAATGGCTCAGAATTTGTCGGACATAAGGCGATAGCCGAGGCATTAGAGACAGAGATTTACTTTGCTCATCCTTATTCATCCTGGGAGCGAGGTTTAAACGAAAACAGTAACGGGCTGCTCAGGCAGTATATTCCCAAGGGCACTGACCTGCGTGAAATCACAGAAGAAGAGGTGATGCAAGCTGTGGCCCGCTTGAATGCTCGACCAAGAAAATGTCTTGGTTTTAGGCAGCCTAGCGTTATCTTTAACAAGTTATGTCAGGCTGCAGACGAGAGTGTTGCACTTCGCAGTTGAATCCGCGCCTTCCTTGGAAATATTGAGAGTATCATCCCTGTTGAGTGGAAACTGCTCACGAATATCTGTTACCGCAGGGTTATGGTCTAGAAGGAGAAAGATTGCGAACTCAAGGTCCGATAGTACATGATGAATCCGGCCCGTTAGGTGAGAGTAGACTCTCTGAGATCGGCCTTCCGAAGGGACCTCATTAACATACAGCCACGGCTTATAGTCAGAAAGCCTTCCTGCACCTCGGCCTTCATTTATCCGCTTGATGATTTGCTTTTCAGTTAAAACGTACTTTGATTTTGCCATAACAAAAACCCGGTCAACTTTTAATCAGTTTAACCGAGTTTAAAAAGTTTTCAACTTTAGTGGTACAGTTTCAAAATTTAGTGTCACAGTTTCAGACTTTAATGTCTACCGACAAGAGCGTGGTGATTGTTAGGCAGGTTTACTCTACAGTAACGGCTTTAGCAAGGTTACGAGGTTGGTCGACGTCCGTGCCTTTAATCAAGGCCACATGATACGACAATTGCTGCATCGGGATGGTGTAGAACACCGGGGCGATGATGTCATCCACGTGTGGCATGGCGATAATGTTCATCCCCTCTTCCGGTGTAAAGCCGGCATCTTGATCGGCAAACACATACAGTTGACCACCACGAGCTCGGACTTCTTCGATATTGGATTTAAGCTTTTCCAACAGCTCATTATTCGGAGCAATCACAATCACTGGCATGTCGGCATCAATCAGCGCCAGTGGACCGTGCTTTAGCTCACCAGCGGCATAAGCCTCAGCGTGAATGTAAGAGATTTCTTTTAGCTTTAGCGCGGCTTCTACAGCAATCGGATAAAACTCACCACGCCCTAAGAACAGTGAGTGATGCTTGTCGGCAAAGTCTTCCGCAAGTTGCTCAATGGCTTTATCAAAGGTCAGCGCTTGCTCGATGCTTGAAGGCAGATGATGCAAGGCATCGACAATCTCACGCTCTTTTTCGTATCCGATGGTGCCCTGCATTTTACCCAGTGCGGTGACCAACATCAGCAGGGCAGAAAGCTGGGTGGTAAAGGCTTTGGTCGATGCAACACCGATTTCTGCGCCCGCGCGCGTCATAAAGGCCAGATCGGATTCACGTACCAACGAGGAGCCCGCCACGTTGCAAATGGTCATGGTGGCCATATAGCCACGCTCTTTGGCCAAACGCAGCGCTGCTAGCGTATCTGCGGTCTCACCAGACTGCGATAAGGTGATCAATACACTGTTCGGACGGGTGACAAACTGGCGATAGCGAAACTCTGACGCGATTTCCACATCACAGCTTATCCCTGCCAGCGATTCAAACCAATAACGCGCCACCATGCCCGCGTTATACGAAGTACCACAGGCAATAATTTGAATATGCTGCGCTTTAGCAAGAATGTCGCTAGCACCGTTACCAATCGCATCCACAATCACATGATCGTTGCCCAAACGCCCTTCCATGGTATTGGTAAGCGCAGTCGGTTGCTCGTAAATCTCTTTTTGCATGTAATGGCGATATTGGCCTTTGTCCGCCGCGTCGTACTGGGCGCTTGCTTCATGCACTTCACGCTCAACCGGCGTACCTTCTTGGTTGTAAATCACCACTTCACGACGACTAATATCCGCCACATCGCCCTCTTCAAGGTAGATAAAGCGACGAGTGACATTGAGCAGTGCTAGCTGATCAGAGGCGAGAAAGTTTTCTCCCACACCCAGGCCAATCACCAATGGGCTGCCTGAACGAGCCGCAATCAAACGCTCAGGTTGGTTTTTATCCATCACCACAGTGCCATACGCGCCTTCAAGCTGACTGACCGTGCGCTGGAAGGCGGCGAGGAGATCGCCACATTGACGACGCTCCCAATCAACGAGGTGAGCAATCACTTCGGTATCGGTTTGGGAGTGGAATTGATAACCACGCGCTTGCAATTGTTCACGCAAGCTGTGGTGATTTTCGATAATGCCGTTATGCACAATGGCAATATCATCGCCAGACATGTGTGGGTGCGCATTGGCTTCGCTTGGCTCACCGTGCGTTGCCCAACGCGTGTGCGCAATCCCTGTGCCTCCAGCAGGGTTGGCGTCAGCCACTGCGTCCGAGAGCGCCGCCACTTTACCCAGTCGGCGTAAACGCGTCATCTGCCCGCTCTTTGTATCGGTAATGGCGACCCCTGCTGAGTCGTATCCGCGATATTCTAAGCGACGTAAGCCTTCAACCAGAATTTCTGCCACATCACGCTGCGCCACAGCGCCTACAATTCCACACATAGTGAGTCCTTATACATTGTCTACACAGATAACGTCTGTGCCGGTTTGTTCTATCGCGCGCCGAGTGTCTTCATCCAACGCATTATCGGTGATCAAGGTGTCGATACTGGACCACGCAAGCTCCAAGTTAGGGATCCGACGGCCAATTTTTTCAGACTCGATCATCACCACCACCTCTCGTGCGACCTCCGCCATCACGCGAGTCAGGCCCGTCATCTCGTTAAAGGTGGTGGTACCGCGCGCCACATCAATGCCGTCAGCGCCCACAAAAAGCTGGTCAAAGTCGTACGCACGTAAGGTTTGTTCAGCCACTTGGCCTTGAAACGATTCAGAATGGGTATCCCAAGTGCCGCCCGTCATCAGCAGCGTTGGCTCGTGTTCGAGTTCACGAATGGCATTGGCCACCTGGAGTGAGTTAGTCATCACCACAAGGCCACGCTTTTTATCCAATAAAGGGATCAAAGCGGCGGTGGTAGTGCCACTGTCGACCACAATACGGTTGTGGTCCCGAATGCGCGCAGCGGCGGCATCGGCGATGCTTTGCTTTTGTTTCGAAACTTTGACGGCTTGCTCCGAGACCATTTCTTGCGGCACAGGCACCGCTCCGCCATAACGGCGCAGCAATAGGCCATTTTTTTCTAGCTCGGCAAGATCCTTACGGATAGTCACTTCTGACGTTTCAAAGCGTTGAGAGAGTTCGTCAACGCTGACGCTGCCCTGCTCGGTAAGCAAGGTAACGATGGTATGACGACGCTGTTGCGTGTTTCGTTTCGACATGTAACCTACCAACTTTCGTTTCGAAACTTATGGTAGTGAAAACACATCAAAGATCAAGAAAAGAACACAAAAAGTGACGAGAAATAAGCGGATAAACAAGAAATAACAAAAAAGCCCACCAGCAACAGCTGATGGGCTTCTAAGATGGTGCGGAAGGAGAGACTTGAACTCTCACACCTTGCGGCGCCAGAACCTAAATCTGGTGCGTCTACCAATTCCGCCACTTCCGCATATTTTTATGATAGCTCAGCGGGCGGGCTGAGTACCAATTGTCTTGGTGCGGGGGGAGGGACTTGAACCCTCACGTCCTTTCGGACACTAGCACCTGAAGCTAGCGCGTCTACCAATTCCGCCACCGCCGCAAACCGGTGTGATTTACCGCTTTTGGCGACAAATCGAAAAGAATGGTGGCTACGACGGGATTCGAACCTGTGACCCCATCATTATGAGTGATGTGCTCTAACCAACTGAGCTACGTAGCCAACCTAAAGTGGCTGGGGTACCAGGATTCGAACCTGGGAATGACGGGATCAAAACCCGTTGCCTTACCGCTTGGCGATACCCCAACTTAGTCATGCCGCTTTACGCCACATGCTTTCAAATAATGGTGCGGAAGGAGAGACTTGAACTCTCACACCTTGCGGCGCCAGAACCTAAATCTGGTGCGTCTACCAATTCCGCCACTTCCGCATTCCAAGTTGTTCATCTGACTTCATGGTAGTTGAAGAAAGATGGCGCGTCCGGGAGGATTCGAACCTCCGACCGCCTGGTTCGTAGCCAGGTACTCTATCCAGCTGAGCTACGGACGCGTTGGCTGGGGTACCAGGATTCGAACCTGGGAATGACGGGATCAAAACCCGTTGCCTTACCGCTTGGCGATACCCCAACTGAGGCGCGTATACTAGGCTGGTTTTTATCGGGAGTCAACACCTGATTTTACCAACCGCGCAAGTTTTAGCCGCTTGCGTGAAAAAGCCGTTGATACGCGCTCAACAGACAGTGATTTTACTGTTTTTTCGGCCGTTGCCAAGCCTCAATTGTCCTTGGTTTGGCGCGAGTGATGATAAGTTGACCATCGGAGACGTCTTTGCTGATGGTACTACCCGCCCCGACGGTCACTCCTTCGCCAATCACCACAGGTGCCACCAGCTGAGAGTCCGAGCCGATAAAGGCATTGTCTTTAATCACGGTTTTATGTTTATTGGCGCCATCGTAATTGCAGGTGATCACCCCAGCACCAATATTCACGCCGCGCCCTACCTCTGTATCACCCAGATAAGTCAGGTGATTGGCTTTCGACCCTTCCCCTAAGCGAGACTTTTTCATTTCCACAAAGTTGCCGACATGCGCATCGCGAGCCAGCTCAGCCCCCGGACGTAACCGCGTAAACGGACCGACTGTGCACTCTTCCCCAACGCTGGCCCCTTCAATGACGCTGTACGGGCGCACTAATGTATTGTCATCAATCTCACAATCAATCAGCACACTGCCAGCACCGATGGTCACGTTATCCCCTAGGGTGACATTGCCTTCGATGATCACGTTGGCGTCAATGGTGACATCCAGCCCGCATTGCAGTTGGCCACGCAAATCAAAGCGCGTAGGATCGATGAGCATCACACCACTAAGCAATAACTGTTCAGCCTGCATTTTTTGATATTCCCGCTCAAGGCGTGAAAGTTGTAGACGATTATTCACCCCTTCCACTTCAATCGCATTCACAGGGTGCACAGCTTGAATCGTGCGGCCTTGTTGATGTGCCAGCGCAATCACATCGGTGAGATAAAACTCACCTTGCGCGTTATTGTTATCAAGCTGCGATAACCAGTGACGCAAGTCACGTCCAGTCGCCACCAGCACACCGGTATTGATTTCAGTGATGGCAAGCTGGCTATCAGTGGCATCTTTTTGCTCAACAATCGCGACCACTTCCCCGTTTTCACGCACAATACGGCCATAACCGGTCGGATCGTTTTGATGCACCGTTAATAGACCAATCCCGCCCTCAGGCTGTCCTTCAAGCAAACGGGTTAAGGTTTGCTCTGAAATCAAAGGCACGTCGCCATACAGCACCAAAACCTGCTCATCATCACGAAAATGCGGCACCGCCTGCTGTACCGCATGACCAGTCCCCAATTGCTCTGCTTGCAAACACCAGTTCACATCGCTATCAGCAAGCACCTGCTTCATGGTATCGCCACCATGGCCATAAACCAGATGAATCGACGCGGCGCCTAGCCCTTGGCAAGTGTCAATCACATGTTTCACCATAGGTTTACCGGCGAGAGTATGAAGCACTTTGGGAGTATTAGAATACATACGCGTGCCTTTTCCGGCCGCAAGAATTACTGCACTGTATTGCATAGTCTTTCCGTGATAAGAGAGATGAGTTGTCTATGATATTGCGCTTAGTGTAACGCGTTTTGGCTTGCGAGCGAATCGCCGCCGAAAAAGTACACTCGTACAGGCAATAAAAAAGCGACGCCAATGCGTCGCTTTTATTTCACCGTGAGCGCCTGATTAACGCTTATGCTTGGTCAGCTCGATCACTCGAAGCTTCGCAATCGCCTTAGCCAGGTCACTGGCCGCCTGAGCAAAGTCGATGTCACCGTGCTGATTATGGATTCGCTCCTCAGCGCGGCGCTTCGCTTCTTCTGCCTTGGCTTGGTCTAGCTCTTCACCCCGAATTGCCGTATCAGCCAGCACAGTCACTGTGCCAGGCTGTACTTCAAGGGTACCGCCAGAAAGATAAATGATCTCTTCGCTACCGCCTTGTTTGACGATGCGAACCATACCAGGCGTGATAGCGGTCAGCAGCGGTGTGTGTCCTGCGTGAATACCCAGTTCACCTTCGCTACCGGTCACCTGAATGTGCTCGGCACGGCCAGAGAACAATTGTCGCTCTGCGCTGACCACATCCAGATGGAAGGTTATCGCTGCCATATCGCCTCCTACTCAAGCCTTACAGGTTTTTCGCTTTTTCGAGCACTTCGTCGATGTTACCGCAGTACAGGAATGCCTGTTCTGGGATATCGTCGTACTCACCACTGAGCAGGCCTTTGAAGCTTGCAATGGTATCTTTCAGCGAAACATAGACACCTGGTTGGCCGGTGAAGACTTCTGCAACGTGATAAGGCTGAGTCAAGAAACGCTCAATCTTACGTGCACGTGCAACGGTCAGTTTGTCATCTTCAGACAACTCGTCCATACCCAGGATGGCAATGATGTCTTTCAGCTCTTTATAGCGCTGAAGCACAGACTGTACGCCACGTGCCACATCATAGTGGTCCTGACCAACCACCAATGGGTCCAACATACGCGATGTTGAGTCCAATGGGTCGATCGCTGGGTACATACCCATAGACGCGATGTTACGTGACAGAACAACGGTTGCATCCAAGTGAGCAAACGTGGTTGCTGGTGACGGGTCAGTCAAGTCATCCGCAGGCACGTAAACCGCCTGTACCGAGGTGATAGAACCGGTACGGGTTGAGGTAATACGCTCTTGCAGTACACCCATCTCTTCAGCCAGTGTTGGCTGGTAACCTACTGCCGATGGCATACGACCCAACAGGGCGGATACTTCAGTACCGGCAAGGGTATAACGATAGATGTTATCGATGAAAAGCAGTACGTCACGGCCGTCATCACGGAATTTTTCCGCCATGGTCAAACCGGTCAGTGCAACACGCAGGCGGTTACCTGGTGGCTCGTTCATCTGACCATATACCATGGCCACTTTTGACTCTTCGGGCTTCTCAATGTTTACAACACCCGCTTCCTGCATCTCGTAGTAGAAGTCGTTACCCTCACGAGTACGCTCACCTACACCGGCGAATACAGACAGACCTGAGTGTTGCAGTGCGATGTTGTTGATAAGCTCCATCATGTTAACGGTCTTACCTACACCCGCACCACCAAACAGACCGATTTTACCGCCTTTCGCAAACGGACAAATAAGGTCGATAACCTTTACACCCGTTTCCAAAAGCTCAGTCGCGCTTGACTGTTCTTCGTAGCTTGGCGCTTCACGGTGGATAGAGTAACGCTCTTTCTCACCGATATCGCCACGCTCATCAATCGCATCACCCAGCACGTTGACGATACGGCCGAGGGTTTCTTCACCCACAGGGACTTCGATTGATTTACCTGTATTTTCTACTTCGATTCCACGACGTAGACCATCAGATGAGCCCATAGCAATGGCACGGACTACGCCACCACCTAGCTGCTGCTGAACTTCCAGCACCAGACGCTCGCCTTCACGTTTCACATTCAACGCATCATATACCTGAGGTACTGCGTCTTGTGGAAACTCTACGTCGACTACCGCACCGATGATCTGAACGATCTTACCTGTAGCCATCGTTATTCCTCTAAACTAGTTCGTTAACCCTTGCCTTTACACCGCGCTTGCGCCAGAAACAATTTCTGACAGCTCTTGGGTGATCGCAGCCTGACGGGCTTTGTTGTAGACCAATTGCAGATCATCAATCAGATTCCCTGCATTATCAGTCGCAGCTTTCATCGCCACCATACGTGCCGCTTGCTCACTGGCGAGGTTCTCAACCACACCTTGATACACCTGTGATTCCGCATAACGGATCAATAGGGTATCGAGCAACGGCTTTGGCTCAGGCTCATAGATATAATCCCAAGCATGGCTGCGCTGCATTTCCTCGTCGTCTGACTTTGGCAAAGGCAGCAATTGATCGATCACTGGGGTCTGCACCATGGTGTTCTCAAACTTGTTGAAAACCAAGTACAAGCGGTCCAGCTCACCTTCATCATATTTTTTCAGCATCACCCCAACGGTACCGATGAGGTCTTCCAGTGCTGGGGTATCACCCAGACCAGACACTTGCGCCACTACATTACCGCCGTAGCTATTGAAGAAAGCTGTCGCTTTAGCGCCCACCAAGGCTAAGTCAATCTCAGCCCCTTTTTGGGTCCAGCTTTCCATGTCACTGATAGCGCTTTTGAACATATTGATGTTCAAGCCACCACACAGCCCACGGTCTGTAGAAATGATGATGTAACCAACGCGCTTGGCTTCCCGCTCTTCCAAATACGGATGGCGGTACTCCAAGTTACCCAGTGCAAGATGACCGATCACTTTGCGCATAGTGACAGCGTATGGACGTGACGACTCCATGGCTTCTTGCGTTTTACGCATTTTGGAGGCTGCCACCATTTCCATCGCTTTAGTGATCTTCTGTGTGTTTTTCACACTTCCGATCTTATTACGAATCTCTTTTGCGCCGGCCATAGTTACTCTCCGTTAGTGGGCGACCACCTAAGTGGTCACCTACGTTTTACCAAGTCTGGGTCGCTTTGAAATCTTCCAACAGCTTTTTCAGCTGTGCTTCAACTTCATCGTTATAAGCACCAGACTCATCGATCTGAGCCGCTAGGTCAGCGTACTGACTCTTGGCAAAGGCCAGCAGAGAGCGCTCAAAATCACCGATTTTGTTCAACTCAACGTCTGCTAGGAAGCCTTTTTCCGCAGCGAAAATCACCAGCGCCTGCTCAAACACAGACATAGGTGCATATTGCATCTGCTTCATCAGCTCGGTCACTTTCTGACCGTGGTCCAATTGCTTCTTAGTAGCATCATCCAGATCGGAAGAGAACTGAGCGAACGCCGCAAGTTCACGATACTGTGCAAGCGCGGTACGAATACCACCAGACAGTTTTTTCATGATCTTGGTTTGCGCAGAACCACCAACACGCGATACCGAAATACCTGGGTCAACCGCTGGACGGATACCTGCGTTAAACAGCTCAGTTTGCAGGAAGATCTGACCATCAGTGATCGAGATAACGTTGGTCGGTACGAATGCAGATACGTCACCCGCTTGGGTTTCAATGATAGGGAGTGCGGTCAACGAACCGGTTTTTCCTTTCACTTCACCCTTAGTGAACTGCTCAACATAGTGCGCATTAACACGTGCCGCACGTTCTAGAAGACGTGAGTGCAAGTAGAAAACGTCACCTGGGAAAGCTTCACGGCCTGGTGGACGACGTAGCAGCAGCGAGATCTGACGATATGCAACAGCCTGCTTAGACAGGTCATCGTAAACAATCAGGGCATCTTCACCGCGGTCACGGAAGTACTCACCCATTGCACAACCCGCGTAAGGCGCGAGGTATTGCAATGCTGCTGCTTCAGACGCTGAAGCCACCACCACAATGGTGTTTTTCAGTGCGTCATGCTCTTCCAGTTTGCGCACTACGTTCGCAATGGTCGACGCTTTTTGGCCGATCGCAACGTAGATAGAGTAAATACCAGAGTCTTTCTGGTTGATGATGGCATCGATCGCCAGCGCGGTTTTACCGGTTTGGCGGTCACCGATGATCAGCTCACGCTGACCACGGCCGATTGGGATCATCGAGTCAACCGCTTTATAGCCGGTTTGAACAGGTTGATCGACCGATTGACGTGCGATAACACCAGGGGCAATCACTTCGACTGGCGAAGTGGTTTTGGTTTCGATCGGACCTTTACCGTCGATCGGCTCACCCAGTGTATTCACAACGCGACCCAGAAGTTCAGGGCCAGTCGGGACTTCAAGAATGCGACCTGTACCGGTCACTTTCATGCCTTCTTGCAGGTCCGCATAAGGACCCATCACAACCGCACCCACTGAGTCACGCTCAAGGTTCAATGCAAGTGCATAGCGGTTGCCAGGCAGTTCAATCATTTCACCTTGCATAGCATCAGCAAGGCCGTGGATGCGAATGATACCGTCGCTGACTGACACGATGGTACCTTCGTTACGCGCTTCACTTACAACGTCGAATTTCTCGATACGCTGCTTGATCAGATCGCTTATTTCCGTGGAATTAAGTTGCATGCTCCAATTCCCCAAATCAAGACTGCAATGCATCGCTCAGACGGCGCATACGGCCGCTTACTGAGTTATCGATGACCAAGTCTCCAGCTCGAATCACAACCCCGGCAACCAGGGCTTCGTCTACACTACAGTTCAGCTTTACTTTGCGCTCAAGACGCGCGGCGAGCTTGTCACTGATGGCTTGTTGTTGCTCTTCGGAAAGAGCCGTCGCTGAAATCACTTGGACTTCCGCTTCTTTTTCCAGATCGCGGCGCATGGCCAGGAACTGTTCACAAACCTCAGGCAGGGCTTTTAAGCGCTGGTTCTCTGCCATTACCTTAATCAGGTTCTGGCCGAACGTGTTGAGCTGATCGCCACCAACTGCGATAAATAATTCCGCTAACTTGTCAGCGGAATAGGAGGCGTCCAGCATATGTTGGACGCGCTCATCACGGGCAATCTCAGCAGTAAAGGCGAGCATTTCTGCCCATTGGGACAGCTCGCCTTTTTCTACCGCAAAATCAAAGGCTGCTTTCGCGTAGGGGCGAGCGATTGTTGTCAGTTCAGACATTGCTGCCCCTCCTTATTACAGTTCTGCAGTGATTTTATCGAGAAGATCTTTATGAGCATTCTCATCAATAGAACGCTCAATAATTTTCTCGGCACCAATAACAGCGAGCGATGCAACTTGCTTACGCAGCTCATCGCGAGCACGGTTACGCTCTGCTTCCAACTCGGCTTTACCCTGATTCAGGATATTGTCGCGCTCAGCAGCCGCTTCAGCACGCGCCTCGTCGAGGATTTGTGCTTTGCGTTTGTTCGCCTGCTCGATGATGTCAGTTGCAGCGCGCTTCGCTTCTTTCATTTGCTCAGAAGCATTTGCCTGGGCCAAATCCAGGTCTTTGGCAGCGCGATCCGCCGCCGCGAGTCCGTCAGCAATTTTCTTCTGACGCTCCTCAATCGCTTGCATCAGTGGTGGCCATACATATTTCATGCAGAACCACACAAAGATTGTGAATGCGATTGCCTGGCCTAGCAGAGTTGCGTTGATATTCACAACAGCGCCTCCTTAATCATTAGCTAAAGGGTCTGTTCAGCTACTAGCCAGATTACAGTTGACCTACAAATGGGTTCGCGAAAGTGAACAGCAGTGCGATTACGATACCGATCATTGGTACGGCGTCCAGAAGACCCGCGATGATGAACATCTTCACTTGCAGCATAGGAGCCATCTCAGGTTGACGTGCTGCACCTTCAAGGAATTTACCACCCAGCAGGGCGAAACCAATCGCGGTACCTAGGGAAGCAAGACCTACAATGATGCCCACGGCAATTGCAGAAAAGCTCAATAAAGTTTCCATCACTATCTCCAGTTTTCGTTGTCGGCGTAAACGCCAATAATGACTAACAAATTGCTTACTAACTAAAAAATGTCATCAATGATCTGAGTCTTCGTGTGCCTGCGAGAGATACACGATGGTCAACATCATAAAGACAAAGGCTTGAATTGTAATGACTAGAATGTGGAAGATTGCCCACGGCACAGAACCCAGCCATTGCGCCCACCACGGCAGCAATGCCGCGATAAGAATAAATACCACCTCACCGGCAAACATGTTACCGAACAGACGCATCCCAAGAGAAATCGGTTTCGCCAGCAGCGAGACGACTTCCAACAGGAGGTTGAACGGGATCATGATAGGGTGATTGAACGGGTGCAGAGCCAGCTCTTTTGCAAAGCCGCCTAAGCCCTTAATCTTGATGCTGTAGAAAATCATCAAGAAGAACACGCCCAGCGCCATCGCAAGGGTGATATTTACGTCTGCAGTTGGCACTACTTTCAAGTAAGGAATGCCTAACCAATGTTCCGCCGGATACGGTAGAAAATCGATGGGGATTAAGTCCATCGTATTCATCAGGAATATCCAAACGAAGATAGTCAGGGCCAAAGGTGCAATCAGTGGATTTCGTCCGTGGAAGGTTTCGCGAACGTTATCATCAACGAACTCAACCAAGATTTCGACGAAACACTGAAGCTTACCTGGGACACCTGTCGATGCTTTCTTTGCCACCGATCGGAAGATGCCTAGGAAGACGATACCGATGAGGACAGAGAAAAACAGGCTATCAATGTGAACCGCCCAAAATCCTTCACCCACTGACAAATTAGTCAGGTGGTGAGAGATGTAGCTAGACGGTGTAAGCGCATCACCTGACGCAGCCATAACTCATCCTATTTGTTGTTGTTAATGAATAAAACTGGCGCGAGGATGTTAATCCCTAATGCCAGCAAATAGGCCAGTTTGAGGGGAACGAGTTCCACCTCGATATACAGGTAAGCAAGGACAAACAGGACGACGGTCAGTGAAATTTTTAACACTTCACCGCTGAAGAAGGACGCGACTACAAATTTTGCAGCTCTTGCCCCACTAAAAAGGAAAGCACACGACGCAAATGCAGCATTGGCAATCACAAAGATGCCGCCGCCGATCAGCGCGGATTTTCCCCAGTCGACATTGATAGCGAGTGCCATCACGCTTGCCGTTGCTAATACGACGCCAGCTTGCAAAAGCACCAATTTTGTCGCGATAACACGACCCGGCCGCGCGAGCGTCGATACCATGTATTTGTTCCTCGATTCCGTTCCACTTAGCACTGTTGCCGTGCTGGGAAAACAGCGAAAATTATACGTTTCACCCCAGCTAATGCAATCGCATCGATGTAAAAAAGCGGGGAAAATTTTACAACAGAGTAACCTGATCACAGTAAGCGCTTTTATGTAACAAAAAGCGAATGGCATGGGTCACACTTCTTCGTCGAAAATTGCAAGAATTTGCGCTAACTTGTCAGATTCTTCGAAATTGATCACCAATTTACCACTACCGTTTTTCTGTTGTGTTAATGCCACTTTCACCCCAAGCTTGTCGCCAAGGCGCTGCTGCAGTGCCTCTACTTCAGGTGATAATTCTGGCCTTTTCGCTTCAACTTGCGGTGAAAGCATTTTTTTCACCAGTTTTTCTATCTGGCGGACGGTCATTTTTTTGTTGACGGCAGTCAGTGCCGCATCAATTTGCGCGTCTCCTTCCAACGCCAGCAGGGCACGTGCGTGGCCCATCTCGAGTTGTTTGTTAAGCAGCAGTTGCTTGACCCCAGACTCTAACCCATTCAAGCGCAATAAGTTGCTGATGGTAGTGCGAGATTTACCAAGCGATTCAGCCAGTTGCTGGTGGGTGAGTGAGAAGTCATTGACCAAGCGTTCAAGCGCTTGAGCTTCTTCCATCGCGTTCAAATTTTCGCGTTGGATATTTTCAATCAACGCCACCGCACTGGCGACTTTGTCACTCATCTCACGGACCAAGCAGGGCACTTTGGCCAAACCGGCTTGCTTTGCTGCTCGCCAGCGACGTTCGCCAGCAATAATTTCGTACTGCCCGTTTTCAGCGTGGCGAACCACGAGGGGCTGAATAATACCTTGAGCGCGAATGGATTCGGTTAACTCTTCCAGCGCCTCTTCCGCCATATCTTGGCGTGGCTGGTAAAGACCCGGCACCAACGCCGATACCGACAATTGCTGCAATTCGCTATTGCTCGCATCGGTGGATTCAGGTTCGGATGTATAACGAGACTGAGCTTGTGCACTGGTCGCCAACAAGGCATCCAGGCCCTTTCCAAGACCGCGTTTCGCTGAATTCATTGTGTTCCTCAGGCATTGACAGCGTCGGCAGAAGCGCGCGATTGCTCTTCTCGACGCAGAATTTCACCCGCAAGGGCTAGGTAGGCTTTGGCACCACTGGATAACTTGTCATAGTACATGGCGGGTCGGCCATGACTTGGCGCTTCCGCGAGCCGCACATTGCGGGGAATCACAGTACGATACACCTTATCACCGAAGTGTTTTTTGATCTGATCCGATACTTCGGTCGCTAATCGGTTTCTTGGGTCGTACATGGTGCGCAATACACCTTCAACATGAAGGTCGGCGTTCACGACGCTAGCCAGTTTACTGATGGTATCCATCAATGCAGTGAGCCCTTCCAACGCAAAATATTCACATTGCATAGGGACGAGTACCGAGTTTGCCGCGGTCATCGCATTGATGGTAAGGAGGTTCAAAGACGGGGGACAGTCGATAAAAATGTAATCGTAGCGTGCAACTACAGGCTCAAGCATGGTGCGTAAGCGCACTTCACGGGCAAACACTTCCATCAGCTTGATTTCTGCTGCGGTGACATCACCGTTCGCCGCAATCAGGTCATAGCCGCCGGACGTATCGCTGACCACCACTTGTTCAAACGGGGCTTCTTCAACCAGTAGATCGTAGGCGGTGGCATGGACATCGTATTTATCCACACCACTGGCCATGGTCGCGTTCCCTTGAGGGTCAAGGTCGATAAGTAGCACCTTGCGATTAGTGGCTGCCAGCGATGCCGCTAAGTTGACACTCGTGGTGGTTTTACCCACACCGCCTTTTTGGTTTGCTACCGCGATAACTTTACCCACGTGCCTATGACCTCTACTCGTTAGTCTTTGCTCTCAAGATTACTAGATGACGCGCCCCTTCCAATCCCGGCACCTTCAAAGCTTTGATATCGGTCACAGAACAATCAGTCGGCAGGGCATCTAGCTCCTGTTGGTCCACCTGTCCTTTCAAGGCGTAAAACAGCCCACGTGCATGAGGGAGGTGATGACACCAACTAACCATGTCATTCATCGACGCAAACGCGCGACTTAGCACACCATCAAACCCGGTTTCAGGGACAAACGCTTCGACACGACTTTGTACCGGCGTCACATTGTCGATACCAAGTTCGTGCAGCACTTGGCGAATAAAACGAATCCGCTTACCTAAGCTGTCGAGCAAGGTGAACTGTTTATCTGGGTTGGCGATGGCCAGAGGGATCCCAGGTAAACCCGGTCCTGTTCCGACATCGATAAAGCGTTCACCTTCCAAGTGTGGTGATACCACCAAGCTATCAAGGATATGTTTCACCACCATGTCTTCTGGGCGACGAACCGAGGTTAAGTTATAGGCTTTGTTCCACTTGTCGAGCAAGCCTACATAATCAAGCAGCTGCTGTTGTTGCGACGGAGAAAGCGCAAGGCCGGCTTTCGCCAGCCCTTGTTGAAGTTGCTGTTGCATTTAGGCTCCTTTTTTGAGCATGCCGTGCTTTTTCAAATGCACCAGCAAAATCGAAATGGCTGCTGGCGTGACACCTGAGATACGCGATGCTTTACCGACCGTTTCCGGACGCGCGTCTTGTAGCTTGCCACGTACTTCGTTTGAAAGACCTTTGATCTGCATGTAATCAAGTTCAAATGGGATCACGGTATTTTCATGGCGCTGAGACTTTTCGATCTCGTCTTGCTGACGTTCGATATAGCCGGCGTATTTCACTTGGATCTCAACTTGCTCGCTAGCTTGAACATCGTCATGCGCCGGACCAAAGGTCGGCAACGAGACGATATTTTCATAGCGGAGCTCTGGGCGACGGAGTAAATCTTCTCCGTTTGCTTCACGCGTCAGCGGTGTTTTCAGCATGGCATTGAGCGCATGGACATCGTCTGAGTGAGGATGAATCCAAGTACCACGCAGACGCTGACGTTCTTGCTCCATGTTTTCCATTTTTTGGTTGAAGCGAGCCCAGCGTACATCGTCTACCAGTCCCAGCTCACGCCCTTTTTCGGTTAAGCGCATATCGGCGTTATCTTCACGCAACAGCAAACGGTACTCGGCGCGCGAGGTAAACATCCGGTAAGGCTCTTGGGTGCCCATGGTGGACAAGTCGTCAATCAACACGCCCATGTAAGCTTGATCGCGACGTGGGCTCCATCCTTCTTTGCCTTGAGCTTGTAACGCGGCATTACAACCGGCCAACAACCCTTGTGCTGCGGCTTCTTCATAGCCGGTAGTACCATTGATTTGTCCCGCAAAGAACAAACCGTGGATAAATTTGGTTTCCAGGGTGTGCTTGAGATCGCGCGGATCGAAAAAGTCATACTCAATCGCGTAGCCTGGGCGGATCACGCGCGCATTCTCAAACCCTTTGATCGAGTGGATGATCCCCATTTGCACATCAAACGGTAAGCTGGTGGATATCCCATTTGGATACAGCTCAGTGCTGGTCAATCCTTCCGGCTCGACGAAAATTTGGTGTTTGTCTTTGTCCGCAAAACGCATCACCTTGTCTTCGATCGACGGGCAATAACGTGGGCCAATACCTTCAATCACCCCAGCATACATCGGGCTGCGATCAAGATTAGCGCGAATGACATCATGGGTTTTTTCATTGGTGTAGGTGATGTAGCACGGAACTTGCTGTGGGTGCTCAGACACATCGCCTAAAAATGAAAACACCGGACAAGGAGTATCCCCGTGTTGGGTTTGCATCACACTAAAATCAACCGAGCGAGCATCGATACGTGGCGGAGTACCGGTTTTTAGGCGATCCACCCGAAATGGCAAGGCACGTAAGCGATCCGCGAGTTTGTTTGACGGTGGATCCCCAGCACGACCACCGGCATAGTTATCCAGTCCAATATGGATTTTACCGCCAAGGAAGGTTCCCACGGTCAATACCACGGTAGTGGCACTGAATTTGAGCCCCATTTCGGTCTCGACGCCAGTGACACGATCTTGGTCGACGATCAAATCCACCACGGCTTGTTGGAACAGTGACAAATTTGGCGTGTTTTCAAGGGTATGACGAATGGCTGCCTTGTACAGCGCACGGTCTGCTTGAGCACGTGTCGCCCGTACCGCTGGGCCTTTCGACGCATTAAGGGTTCGAAATTGGATCCCGCCTTTATCAATGGCTTGCGCCATCGCACCGCCTAACGCATCGATCTCTTTTACCAGGTGTCCTTTCCCGATCCCACCGATCGCTGGGTTGCACGACATTTGACCCAACGTATCAATGTTATGGGTCAATAACAGCGTTTTTTGGTTCATCCGTGCAGCGGCAAGTGCCGCTTCGGTACCAGCATGGCCACCACCAACAACGATGACGTCAAAGTGATCCTGGTAAAACATGATTAAAGCCTCAACCTGGGTAAGTGTGTGAGCATGAACTAAGCAAAAGGGGCGACATTCTAGCGCTTTTTCCGCCAACAGTGAACCAAACCTTGATCAAGATCGTCTATGGGCGTTAGCTATATATAAATAAGATCTTTATATAGATCTTTTGTTAGATCTTTTATTAGGGAAGACGATCTTTGTGGGTAACTGGAAAAAGATCATAGAGATCAAGGATCTTAAAACGATCACTTGTTGTGGGCGGCCTTGGATCCGATCCTGTATCACCTGGGATCAAAATGGCATGTTATCCACAATGGTAGGGAAGGAGTAAAACTATTAAATGGATAACTAAAGGAAGATCACTGGGTTATTCCTTAGTTATCCACAGATTGAATGGTTAAATAATGCTCACTTGATTTTGTGGATCAAGGGTTCCCACTCGGTAAACCAACGTTCCGCTTCATCCTCAGGGACCGGATGCGCTTGAATATCAATATCGATCCGTTCCCCGACTTTGACGGCGCCAAGGTCTTGTAACAAGGCATCGGCCTTCATGCCCGCCTCGCAGAAGGTGTCATAGCTTGAATCTCCAATGCCGACCACACCGTAATGGAGATCGCGCAGCATTGGCCGTTCGCTCATTAACTGCTCCATCAGAGGCGCGATGCTATCTGGAAAGTCGCCAGCCCCATGGGTGGACGTGACGATCAATAATGTACTGGCGCTTAGTACATCATCGAGGATCCCTTCATTGACGACGTGGGCCTGATGGCCTTTTGCTTGCAGGAGATCGGCAAGGTGATCACCGACATATTCTGCACCACCGAGCGTACTGCCGGTGATGATGGTTACATTTGCCATACTGTCCTCATTATTCACGGTTATCGCGACTAGTATTTCGGCAGTTGGGTTCAGAGTCAATCGATGAAGGTGTAGCAAAATCAGGGGCGTTGCTGGGATGGCAAACAATTTGATTGCCCCCTGCGAATTTGGCGTCTGTCATCGCCCGAGTGGCTTGATCAATCAAGGGAATAGCGTAGATTTTTCCTTCCATTTGTTGCACTAAGCCAATCGATACGGTGAGCGCATAAGCGCCGCCAGCAAAGGTAAAAGGCGTTTCCGCAATGGCTTGTCGGCACTGAGCGGCCCAATGGGGAGCGGCTAAGCAGGCTTGGCCCGCCAACATAACCAAAAACTGATCGGCATGGGTACGGCTGATAATGGCGTCATGCGGTAGGTGGCGAGTAAGAAGTTGGGCGGTAAATTGAAGGAGCTGATCACCCGTATCGCGGCCATATCGCCAATTAAGAGATTGAAAACCATCGAGATTGATGCACAGAACGGCCAGCGGATTGTCTGAGGTCGCGCGACCGTGCTGCGCGACACATTGGTAGAAATAGCTGGCGCTCCACGTTTGGGTAAGGGCATCACGTTGAATCTGCTGACGAGCTTGGCGATTAATGGCATATAAATCAAATAAATAAAAATCCATGAGTACTACGGACAGTGCGACAAACACCAATACCACACTTAAATAGAGGGTCTGTGCGTGGAGACTAGAGAGATAAACTAACGGCGTGGGGGCGGGAAGCACTTGCGCGGCGAACATCAACGCGATGGCGCCCAATGCGAGTCCGTAGCGAGCAAAGCGCTCTGTGGGCTCAAAGACTAAAACCACCACGGTCGGTACCACCAGCAGCAACAGCTCGTTTTGGCTGTTCGCATCCAGTACCCAGTAAGACATCACAAACTGTTGGGCAAAGAACACCCCAAAGAGCCAATAGCGCGCAATCGACCAACGACCCGCTGCCATTATCCCCCATACGCCCGCATACAAGCCTGCGTAGAGGAGGTTGTGCCACGCGGCGATAGCGCTTTGAAAGGCAAACCAATAGAGCGCGGAGAAGATAAGTGTGCCGAGCACACAAATAAGCCCTAACAGATTGATCATTCGAATCTGATGGCGCATGAGTTGGTTCTGACGGGTTAAACCGATCGATAAGATCGGATTTAAGGACGAGAGCATTTCACCTCCAGCTAGACGCTCTATTAACGTAGCAGATCATGGTGAAAACTGTGGGGATAAGTCAGGATCTTAGTCTGAGGATAACCGCGATCAGCGCCGCCAGAATAAGGGATCCTCGCGGTAAGGATCCCTTGAAGGAGCTGGGGATAATTATTTTCCGATACAGAACGAGGAGAAAATTTTGCCCAGCAAATCGTCAGCCGTGAACTCACCGGTAATGGTGTTGAGGTGTTGCTGGGTTAAGCGCAATTCCTCGGCAAGGATTTCTCCTGCCATATAGCCTTCTAGCTGCGCTTGGCCGATGTCGAGGTGGTGTGCGGCGTTGGCGAGTGCATCCAGATGACGACGACGTGCCATAAAACTGCCTTCGCTGCCTCCAGCATAGCCCATACAGGCTTTTAGATGCTGGCGTAAAGCATCAACGCCTTCTCCGGTTTTGGCACTCAAGCGGATTAGTGCAGGCTCACTGACTGCACACAAACCGAGTGGCTCTTCAGTGATATCGGCTTTGTTGCGGATCACCGTCATCCCCATGCCCTCGGGTAAGCGAGAGACAAACTCTGGCCAAATTTGGGCCGGGTCGGTCGCCGTGGTTGTGGTGCCATCGACCATAAACAATACCCGATCGGCGTGTTCGATTTCACTCCAGGCGCGCTCAATCCCAATCCGCTCCACTTCATCCGAGGCATCCCGTAAGCCGGCGGTATCGATGATATGCAGTGGCATACCGTCAATGTGAATATGTTCACGGAGCACATCGCGGGTGGTGCCTGCGATTTCGGTGACAATCGCGCTCTCTTTACCGGAAAGAGCATTGAGCAAGCTGGATTTACCGGCATTCGGGCGTCCGGCAATGACCACCTTCATCCCTTCGCGCATAATCGCCCCTTGATTGGCTTCTTTACGCAACAGGGCGAGACGCTCAATGATATGCCCAAGATCGCTGGCCACTTTACCGTCAGAGAGAAAATCAATCTCTTCATCAGGAAAGTCGATGGCCGCTTCCACATACATTCGCAGATGAATCACTTTTTCGACCAGTTGGTTGACCTGCTTGGAAAAAGCCCCTTGCAGGGACTGCAACGCAGAGCGAGCCGCTTGTTCTGAGCTGGCATCGATTAAATCGGCGATTGCTTCGGCCTGGGCTAAATCCAGCTTATCGTTTAAGAAGGCGCGCTCGGAAAATTCACCGGGTCGGGCTGCTCGTACGCCGTCAAAGGCGCTGATTCGCTGAATAAGCATGTCCATGATCACCGGGCCACCGTGACCTTGCAGCTCTAGAACATCTTCACCTGTGAATGAATTGGGGCCTTTAAAGAATAGGGCAATGCCTTGATCGATAGGTTGACCTTCTTGATCGAGAAAAGGCAAATAATCTGCACGACGAGGCACTAACTCGCGTCCCGTCATTTTTGTACCAATCTCATGAGCGAGAGGGCCGGACACGCGGACAATCCCTACGCCGCCGCGGCCTGTTGCTGTGGCTTGTGCCACGATAGTGTCGGTTTGAGCCATATTGCACACTCTTGATGTCGGTGACAGGCCTAAAGGCCGTAAACGTGAAAAAGGCGACCGCGTGGTCGCCTTTTTATTATTGCTTGACGCGGCCTAACTTACGAGCGGGAATGAAGGCCTTTTTTCTCCAGCGATTTGTAAATCAAGGTTTGCTGGATAAGCGTCACGATGTTCGATACCAACCAGTATAGAACCAGACCGGATGGGAAGAACAAGAAGAAGAAGGTAAAGACCACGGGCATAAAGGTCATGATCTTCTGCTGCATAGGATCAGTGACTGTGGTTGGACTCATCTTCTGGATCAGGAACATAGAGGCGCCCATCAGAATTGGCAGCACGTAGTAAGGGTCTTGTGCCGACAAGTCTTGAATCCAGCCAAAGAAAGGTGCATGACGAAGTTCAACTGACTCCATCAGTGCCCAATAAAGCGCAATGAAAATAGGCATTTGCAGTACCAGCGGTAAACAGCCACCCAAGGGGTTCACTTTTTCACGCTTGTAAAGCTCCATCATTTCTTGGCTCATGCGCTGACGATCGTCACCGATACGCTCTTTCATTTCTTGCAGCTTAGGCTGCAGCATGCGCATTTTCGCCATCGAGGTGTACTGCGCTTTGGTCAGTGGGTACATCGCACCACGGACAATGAAAGTCAGCATGATAATTGCGATACCCCAGTTGCTGACGAAGGTTTGAATCGTCGAGAGCAACCAGTGTAGTGGCTTAGCGATAAACCACAGCCAGCCATAGTCGACTACCAAGTCTAGGCTTGGCGCCACCGCGGCCATTTGCTCTTGCAGTTTCGGACCAACCCACAAGGTTGCAGTGAGCGTTTTACTGGTGCCTGCTGCAATGGTATCGCTGGTTTTGGTTTGGATATAACCATACTGGGCGGTAGTACGGGTGCTCAGCACATTATTGTCCGCACGTGGGATCCACGCGGTAGCAAAGTAGTGCTGGATCATCGCTGCCCAACCTTGGTTAAACGTCACATTCAAGTTTTTGCTTTGCATGTCATCAAAGCTGTATTTTTCGTAACGTTTATCGTCGGTAGAGTAGGCGCCACCACGGTAGGTTGGCATGGTTAAGCTGCCACCGTCGTCCAGCAGGTTTTGTTTTAGCTGGGTGTACATGGTGACACTGGCGTTGGCATCGGTTTGGTTATCGATGGTGTGCTCTACATCCACCGCATAGCTGCCACGCTTAAGCACAAAGGTTTTGGTGTACGTGATCCCGTCTTTTTCAACCGTCATTGGCACGCGCAGGGTGTCTTGGTCGTCAGAGAGGGTAAAGGTGTTTTGCGCCACCTGATACTGGGCACGGCCTTGCGCAGTATCAATACCATTGGCACCAATTAAACCGCTTTGCGCCACAAAGGTATGATCGGGCTTGGTGTGCAGCAGCGTGAAAGCATTGTCAGAGTTGAGCTCCGCATCGTACTGAGGCAGCTCGGCGTGCACAACATCACCGCCTTGTGTATCCACTTTAAGTGTTAATACATCGGTTTTGATGGTGACGAGCTTGTCAGAGACAGGCTGTGCATCGAGAGACGTGGTATCGCCATTGTCGCTGCTAGGCACGTCACTGTGAGTGGTTTGCTGCTGCTCAACGCCCTGTCCCTGCGGCTGCGGGGATTCTGGTTTGTTCCATTCCATGTACAGCATGAAAGAAACGAACAATAGGGCAATCAACAGGATATTACGTTGGGAATCCATTGTTAATTGTCTCTGTTATGGTGGTCGCAAGGCGGCACGGGATCGTAACCGCCATCATTCAAAGGGTGGCATTTTAATAGACGTTTGCCTGCCAACCAACACCCTTTTATCACACCATGGGATTGAATCGCCATGATGGCATAGTGGGAACAGGTTGGTGTAAACCGGCATCGTGGCCCAATCAATGGGCTGATCACCAGTTGATATCCCCGAATCAGCGCGATGAGCGCTTTTTGCGCGGCGGTCGCGACAAACGTTGCCATAACTTGTCCAATTCGTCTCGCAGCGCTTGATTGCTTAGGTCGTTGGCACTTTTTTTCGCGATCACCACAAAATCTTTCGCCGGTAGTTGATGCTGACGTAAACGAAAGCTCTCGCGAACCACACGTTTAAAGCGGTTGCGATCAACGGCAAGTTTGATTTGCTTTTTCGGAACAGCTTGACCGAGACGTGGGTGGTCGAGCGAGTTAGATCGGGCGAGTATGGTTAAGTGCGGCGAACCTGCGCGATGCGGTTGCTGGAAGACGGCACTGAAATGTTCGGGAGTTAGCAGACGTAACTCCCGAGGATAAGCGAGCTTATTCACAAATCACTGCGGATTATTTAGAAAGCTGCTTGCGGCCTTTCGCACGGCGAGCGGCAATGACCTTACGGCCGTTCTTAGTCGCCATGCGCGCACGGAAACCGTGAGTGCGCTTACGCTTTAGAACTGAAGGTTGAAAAGTGCGTTTCATGGTTTCTACCTTTATTACTGATCAGTGTTAGGTTTGTTAACCCGACGTGGGAGGTTAGCAACAGGCAATACCTTAGCCAATGTCTCCGACGCCTCTCAACAAAGAGGGCGGATTGTAGCCATTGACTAACGATTAGTCAATCACTAAACCGATGCCACTCCGGGCCGGGAATTATAAGCGCTCAGTCAGAGATCGCAAGGATCCTTCGTTTACGATCGCTAGTTAAGACGCGATCCCGACTTGATTCAAAAACTTATGCAAGCGTGGATCGGCGCAGTGATTAAACAGCCAATCCGGTGTGCCTTGGGCTATGATGTGACCGTCGTTCATAAACACCACGCGGTCAGCAACATCGCGAGCAAACTGCATCTCGTGAGTGACCACCAGCATGGTTTGATGGCGTGTGGCGAGCTTTTTCATCAACGCCAATACTTCGCCAACCCACTCTGGGTCTAATGCAGAGGTAGGCTCATCGAAAAGCAGTAATTCGGCCTCAAGTGCCATCGCTCGGCCAATGCCAACCCGTTGTTGCTGTCCACCCGATAAGGAAGCGGGGTAATGGTCTCCTTTATCACCCAAGCCTATGTCGTCGAGAATTTGTTGCGCGCGTTGACGTGCTGCCTCTTTAGACCAGCCTTTTACCGTTCGCAACCCTTCGGCGATATTGTCTCGTGCCGTGAGGTGAGCAAATAAGGCATAATTTTGAAACACAAAGCCTGTCTGGCGCCGCAACGCCAAAATCGCCTGTTTACGAGTGCTTGCATCGCCACTATCAACACGCTGATCGCCGATACTGATCACCCCTTGCTCCGCGCGTTCTAGGAAGTTAATACAACGCAATAGGGTAGATTTTCCCGTACCGCTCGGACCAATAATACACACGATTTCGCCACGCTCGATGGACAAATCGATGCCATCAAGTACCGCGACGCCTTGGTAGACTTTTTTAAGCTTTTCTATCTTAATCATCGTTGGTACGCCTTATTAAGATGGCTTTCTGCCCAAAGTTGCACTCGGGTCAAAGCGACCACGACCGCCCAGTAGATCAGTGCGACCGCCAAATAGGCTTCGAAGAATTTAAAGCTCGACGACGCTTCCATCTGCGCCTTCGCCATGATTTCTGCCACCCCGAGCGTGAAGGCGAGTGATGTGGCTTTGATCATATCGATGAAGTAATTCATCAGCGAGGGAAGTGCGATCCGTGCTGCCTGTGGTAACACAATGCGCTGCATGGCTTGGCGAGTCGTCATACCAATGGCCAGACTGGCTTCCATTTGGCTGCGATCCACGCTGGTAATGGCGGCACGAATTGACTCGGCCATATAAGCAGAAAAGTGTAAGCTGATCCCGATCACCGCGGCTGTGAAAGCATCCATTCCGACTAACGCGGGGATGACCTGAGGCAGACCGTAATACAGTAAAAATAGCTGAACCAGAAGTGGTGTACCGCGAAAGAAACTAATAAACAGTTGCGCGAGGCCATTGAAAACCGGTAGGCGAAACACGCGGATCAGTGCAATCGTCACTGCCAAAATCAGTGCAAACACTAATCCCCACACCGCCATCTCTAACGTGATCCCCAGATACTTCAGCAGTAACGGGAACAGAGAGGCCATATAGTCAAAATCAAACGCCATGTCTGTCCTTTAGATGCACAGACCCGCCAAAGCGGGCCTATTTATGTGAGTAAATACTTACTTTTTAGTGACGTCGCCGCCAAACCACTTAACAGAAATCTGTGCCAAGGTACCATCTTCTCGCATGGCTGAGAGGGCGGTGTTCACTTCATCACGTAGGCGCTGACCGCGTTCTGAGTCGACAAATGGCCAAGCATTGGCAATGGTTTCAAACGGTTGTCCGGCCAGTTGAAGTGGCAAGCCCGATTCTTTAATCAGCTGCATGGCTGACAGGCGATCCATCACAAACGCATCGGCCCGACCGAGGGCGACATCGTGTTCAATCCCAGTCTCGTAGGTTTTAATGTCGATATCCTCGGCTGCCGAGTGTTCGCGTAACAATTGCTCGAAGTTCGAGCCAAGGTTTACTGCAACGGTTTTGCCTTTCAGATCAGCCACGGACTGAATCGTGTCATTGCCTTTACGAACCGTGATCTGTGCGCCGTCGACCACATACGGGTCGGTGAACAAATAGGTTGCCTGACGCTCGTCGGTGATGGTGATTTGGTTAGAAATGGTGTCGATGCGCCCGGTTTGTAACAGACCAAACAGGCCAGAGAAGTTAGCGGTCACATACTCGACTTGGTAGTCATTGCGGCGGCCTATCTCATCCCAAAGGTCAACTTCAAACCCTTGCAGCTGGTCTTGCTTCACAAAGGTGAAAGGGAAATAGCGCCCAGACATCCCCACTTTCACGGTTTCTTTGGCGAATGCGGGCACTGAAATCACCATGCTCACACTTAGCAAGGTGCTCAAGATTCCATTTACTCATGACAACACTCCATAATGACAACTTCAATATTAGGACGCGTATCATAGAAGTGAACGATCACTGGCGAGAAATACCGTCTGGTTATGAGCCATAACTTTATTCTCCGCGCGCGTATCATTAAGGAGATGTGTGCAATCTTGTGAGTAAAAAGCGGGTACCTTGTGGCGATCCATGGTATATCTGTGGGATCTATGTGAATAACTCCGATCTTATTCACTGATTTCGGGATCTTGTGGGTGGCGATCTTCGCCTGACAGGAGTACCATTGTGACCTTTTCTTTTTCGGTATAACTGCGTGGAGTCAAACGTGTCATCATCGCTTTGGTTGCAGTGTCTTGAGCGCCTTCAGGAAGACCTACCTGCAACAGAATTCAGTATGTGGGTGCGGCCGTTACAAGCCGAGCTCAATGACAATACGTTGACCCTGTTCGCCCCAAACCGCTTTGTGCTTGATTGGGTGCGAGACAAATACTTGCATCAAATTAACCAGCTGTTGAACGAGTTTTGTGGCGTCGACGTGCCCATGCTGCGGTTTGAAGTGGGCAGCAAACCTGTGTCTGCAGCGCCCGCGGCGGCGCCAGCCGGACCAGCAGCGGCGCCCGCTCCACAGCAAGCCCAACCGGCTCCGAGCCGAGGTCGAGTGTGGGAGCCGGCGCCGTCACCCGTTCAGTCGGATGTCAATCATCGCTCTAACGTGAACCCCAAACACAAGTTCAATAACTTTGTTGAGGGTAAGTCTAACCAGTTAGCGTTAGCGGCAGCGCGTCAGGTGTCGGATAACCCAGGGGCGGCCTATAATCCGCTTTTTCTTTATGGCGGCACGGGCTTAGGTAAAACCCACTTGTTGCATGCGGTGGGTAATGCGATTTCCGATCGTAAAGCGGATGCGCGCGTGGTGTACATGCACTCAGAGCGTTTCGTGCAAGACATGGTGAAGGCGCTACAAAATAATGCGATTGAAGAATTTAAGCGTTATTACCGCAGTGTCGATGCACTGTTGATCGATGACATTCAATTTTTTGCCAACAAAGAACGCTCGCAAGAAGAATTCTTCCATACCTTTAATGCGTTGCTTGAGGGTAACCAGCAGATCATTCTTACCTCTGACCGCTATCCTAAAGAGATCAACGGGGTTGAGGATCGCTTAAAATCGCGATTCGGTTGGGGTCTGACAGTCGCCATTGAGCCGCCAGAGCTGGAAACGCGAGTGGCGATTTTGATGAAAAAAGCCGAAGATCATGCGATTCGTTTACCGGATGAGGTGGCGTTCTTTATCGCCAAGCGCTTACGCTCCAACGTCCGAGAGCTTGAAGGGGCCCTCAACCGCGTGATTGCCAACGCGAACTTTACTGGGCGTGCGATCACCATCGATTTTGTCCGAGAAGCGTTGCGAGATCTGCTCGCCTTGCAAGAAAAACTGGTCACCATTGATAATATTCAGAAAACAGTCGCTGAGTATTATAAAATCAAGATGGCGGATTTATTGTCGAAGCGTCGTTCACGGTCGGTCGCGCGCCCTCGTCAAATGGCGATGGCCTTGTCCAAAGAGCTAACCAACCACAGTTTGCCAGAAATTGGTGATGCCTTTGGTGGCCGTGACCATACCACCGTGCTGCATGCGTGTCGTAAAATCGAGCAGCTCCGTGAAGAAAGCCACGACATTAAAGAAGATTACTCTAACCTGATTCGAACATTGTCCTCTTAATTATGAAATTTACTCTTACGCGAGAGCAGCTGCTACAGCCGCTGCAACAAGTATCAGGCGCACTGGGTGGGCGAAGCACGCTGCCTATTCTCAGTAACTTACTCATCCAAGTGGCTGATCAGGCATTGACGTTGACAGCAACGGACATGGAAGTGGAGCTGAATGCCACCGCGCCGTTGGAAGGCGATCACCTCGACGGTGCGATTACAGTGCCTTCGCGCAAGTTTATGGACATCATTAAAGGGTTACACAGTGAAGCCCAAATCACGGTTGCGCAAGAAGGCGATCGTGTGGTGGTACGCGCGGGACGTAGCCGCTTTACGCTGTCGACATTGCCGGCTAATGATTATCCCAACATCGAGCAGTGGCAGGCAGACGTAAGTTTGCAGCTGCCACAAGATAAGTTGCGTCACCTGATTGACGCGACCCAGTTTTCGATGGCAAACCAAGACGTACGCTATTACCTCAACGGACTGTTGTTCGAAACAGAAGGGCAGACATTACGGACGGTCGGAACCGACGGGCACCGGATGGCGGTCTGTCAGCTCTCGATGGATGATACCTTACCCGCGCAGCAAGTGATTGTGCCGCGAAAAGGGGTGAGTGAGCTTGCGCGCTTGTTGGATGACAGTGAGCACCTCGTTACTATCCAAATCGGCGCATCGAACATTCGAGCGGTGGTTGGCAATGTCACCTTCACCTCGAAGTTGGTGGATGGCCGTTTCCCAGACTATCGTCGCGTGCTGCCGCAATCCACCTCTCGCACACTTGAGGTCGACTGTGCGGAGCTCAAGCAAGCGCTGTCGTTAGCTGCGGTGCTGTCTAACGAGAAATTTCGTGGCGTGCGGATGAATATTGAAGGCAGCGAGCTACGTATTTCCGCCAATAACCCTGAGCAGGAAGAAGCCGAAGAATTTCTCGACGTCACCTTTCAAGGCGAGCCGATCGAAATTGGCTTTAACGTCAGCTACGTGTTGGATGTTCTCAACACCTTACGCTGTGACAAAGTGCGCTTTTCGATGACAGATGCGGTGGGCAGTACCCTGATTGAAGACTGTGCCCGTGATGACGCCATGTATGTTGTGATGCCAATCCGCCTCTAGGTTATGGCGCTTACTCGATTGGTCGTTCACGACTTTAGAAATATTGAAGCCTGCGATATCGAACTGTCGTCAGGCTTTAACTTTTTAATTGGCCCCAACGGTAGCGGTAAAACCAGTGTGCTTGAGGCCATCCACTTTCTTGGCCACGGACGCTCATTCCGCAGCGCGCTGAATAGCCGAGTGATCCGTCATCAGCAGCCCAGTTTAACCGTGCATGGACGGGTTAAAACCCAAGATGCGATCTTGCTTCCTGTCGGCATTCAAAAGCGCCGCGATGGCACTGCGGATGTTAAAATAGGGCAAGAGAAAGGGCAGAAGCTGGTGGCCTTAGCGAAAGTGTTGCCTTTACAGCTGATCACCCCTGAAGGATTTGAGCTGCTGACGGATGGTCCCAAATTTCGCCGTGCGTTTATCGATTGGGGTGTGTTTCATTCTCAAGCTGGCTTTTTCGAAGCCTGGACGCGGGTCAAACGACTCACCAAACAACGCAACGCTGCGCTAAAAACGGCGCGGCGCTACCGAGACATCCAGATGTGGGATGCGGAATTGGCGGTGTTGGCTGAGCAAATAAGCCAGTGGCGAGCCGATTATGTGGATGCAGTGGCTGAGCGCGCTGCCGCACTATGCGAGGCTTTTTTACCCGAGTTTTCGATACAATTTAGTTTCTCTCGAGGGTGGGAGAAAGACACGGATTACCAAACCTTGTTGGCAGCCAATTTTGAGCGCGACCAACAAATGGGATACACCGTCTCCGGACCGCACAAGGCGGATGTGCGTATCAAGGTGCAAGGGACGCCAGTGGATGATGTGTTGTCCCGAGGTCAGTTAAAATTAATGGTTTGTGCGCTACGACTTGCACAAGGCCAGCTCTATAGTGAACAACAGGGAATTGCCTGTATTTACTTGATTGATGATTTTGCATCGGAGCTTGATAGTCGCCGCCGAGCCCTATTGGCAAGCGAACTCAAGCGTACCGGCGCACAGGTTTTTGTCAGCGCCATTAGTGCCGATCAAGTCGCGGAAATGTGCGACGAAAATAGTAAGATGTTTCATGTGGAACATGGCAAAATAAACGCAGGATAAATAAGCGAGAGTAACTCAATGTCCAACGAATACGATTCATCGAGTATCAAGGTACTGAAGGGCTTGGACGCCGTCCGTAAGCGTCCGGGAATGTATATCGGCGACACAGACGACGGTACCGGCCTCCACCACATGGTGTTCGAAGTGGTCGATAACTCGATCGATGAAGCACTAGCCGGACATTGTAACGATATCGTGGCGACCATCCACGAAGACGGCTCTGTCTCGGTGAAAGATGATGGTCGTGGTATTCCTGTTGATATCCACGAAGAAGAAGGGGTCTCCGCCGCTGAAGTTATCATGACGGTATTGCATGCCGGCGGTAAGTTTGACGACAACTCCTACAAAGTTTCCGGTGGTTTGCACGGCGTGGGTGTGTCCGTGGTGAACGCACTCTCTGAGAAGCTAGAGTTGACCATTTGGCGTGATGGCCATATTCACCAGCTCAACTTTTCCCACGGTGAGCCACAAGGCCCATTGGCGGTGATTGGTGATACCGAACAAACCGGTACCCGTATCCGTTTTTGGCCCAGTGAAGAAACTTTCTCTGACATCAATTTCAACTATGACATCTTAGCCAAGCGTCTACGTGAGCTGTCGTTCCTGAACTCAGGCGTATCGATCAAGCTGGTGGATGAGCGCGAAGAAGATAAAGCGGATCACTTCAAATACGAAGGGGGCATCCGCGCCTTTGTTGAACACCTCAACAATAAGAAAACCGCGATTCACCCGTCGGTATTCCATTTTGAACACACGCGTGAAGATGGTGTGAGCGTTGAAGTGGCGATGCAATGGAATGACGGCTACCAAGAAAACATCTACTGCTTTACCAACAATATTCCACAGCGCGATGGTGGTACCCACCTTGCCGGATTCCGCGCCGCGTTAACGCGTACGCTGAACAGCTTTATGGATAAAGAAGGCTACTCGAAGAAAGCTAAGGCGGCGACCTCGGGCGATGATGCTCGTGAGGGTTTGACCGCTGTGGTGTCGGTGAAAGTGCCTGATCCTAAGTTCTCAAGCCAAACCAAAGATAAGCTGGTGTCGTCAGAAGTGAAGTCTGCCGTTGAGTCGGCCATGGGTGAACACCTGTCTGACTTTTTGATTGAACATCCAGCGGACGCCAAAGTGGTGTGCACTAAGATTATCGATGCGGCGCGCGCGCGTGATGCGGCACGGAAAGCACGAGAGATGACTCGCCGTAAAGGTGCGTTAGATTTAGCGGGTCTTCCCGGCAAGCTAGCTGACTGCCAAGAAAAAGATCCAGCACTGTCTGAACTCTACATTGTGGAGGGTGACTCGGCAGGTGGGTCAGCCAAACAAGGGCGTAACCGTAAGAACCAAGCGATTTTGCCGCTTAAAGGTAAGATCCTTAACGTGGAAAAAGCCCGTTTTGACAAGATGCTCTCGTCGCAAGAAGTCGCGACCCTAATCACTGCGATGGGGTGTGGTATCGGTCGAGAAGAGTATGATCCGGACAAGCTGCGTTATCACAGCATCATCATCATGACCGATGCGGATGTCGACGGCTCGCACATCCGTACCTTGTTGTTGACCTTCTTCTATCGCCAAATGCCAGAGCTGATTGAGCGTGGTTATATCTACATTGCTCAACCTCCTTTGTACAAAGTGAAGAAAGGAAAACAAGAGCAATACATCAAAGATGACGAAGCAATGGAGCAATACCAAGTCGCGTTGGCGTTGGAAAATGCTTCCTTGTTTGTGAATCCAGAAGCACCGGCGATGCACGGTGAATCACTCGAGAAGTTGGTCAAAGAATACAATGGTGTGATCAAGCTGATTAAGCGCATGAACCGCCGTTATCCGGCTTCGCTGCTCAATGAATTGTTGTACCAGCCTCGCTTGTCGGTCGACGACTTGCGTGATGAGTTGGCGGCGAAGAAGTGGGTTGAAAATATCGTTGCGATTCTAAACCGTAAGTCAACGGGTGAAAGTCAATACAAAGCATCTTGCCGCTTAGACGAAGAGCATCAAGTGTGGGTGCCGGAGCTGGTGGTAAGGACGCACGGTGTTGATCACAAGTATCTGGTGAGTTACGACTTTTTAAACTCGAAAGAGTATGGACGTATTGCCAGCTTGTCTGAGACGCTTAATGAGCTGCTTGATGAAGGCGCTTATGTGCAGCGAGGCGAGCGTAAACAAGAAGTGGAAAGCTTCGAGCAAGCGCTGAACTGGCTGATTAAAGAGTCGACGCGTGGTGTATCGCGTCAGCGTTACAAAGGTCTAGGTGAAATGAACCCAGAACAGCTTTGGGAAACCACCATGGATCCTGAAGGTCGCCGTATGATGCAGGTGACCATTCAAGATGCGGTCGCTGCAGACGAGCTGTTTACCACCTTGATGGGTGATCAAGTTGAGCCACGCCGTGCCTTTATCGAAAATAACGCACTCAAAGTGGAAAACCTTGACGTTTAAACGATAAATCAATGGGTTAACCACTATTAAGGCCAGCTTTGCTGGCCTTTTTTATTTTTATACGAGGCAGCACACAATAGATTACTGTTTTTATATGGCTCTTCATCGTTCAT
>NZ_MEBP01000126.1:0-15478 GCF_001722075.1 Salinivibrio sp. SS2
AACGCCTCACCCTACTCGATTATGGCAGTACCCCAGATGCTGACCGTATGGCGCTTTGGCTTTATGGGACCTTTTTGTTTGTGTGGCTATTGCGTAAATAATCAATTGTTATATGAAAACCCTTTACCTGAAGCGCAATGCAAACTATTCTCGTTATAGTTTATGTTGTAGGGTGAGAATGATGTTTGTATGTATTTGCCATGCTGTATCGGATAAAACCATTAAGCAGCTTGTGAATCAACAAGGCGTGACCAGCATTCGCGAATTGCGTCGGCTCACTCCGCTGGGTTCACAGTGTGGTAAATGTGTGCGTCAGGCAAAAGAGGTGATTCACGATCAGGTGCAAGTGATTACATTACAGCAAGCCAGCTAACTCAGCAGTACTGAGTGAAATTTGACAGCCTCCTTATGGGTTCTACAGTTGATGAATAGAACCCATAAGGAGGCTTTTGCCATGAAAGGCGACCCAAAATCGATTGCGTTTTTAAATACCGTGCTCGGCAATGAACTTATTGCCATCAACCAGTACTTCCTTCATGCACGTATGTTCAAAGACTGGGGCTTAAAAGTTATTGCCCATAAAGAGTATGAAGAGTCGATCGATGAGATGAAGCACGCGGACAAGTTGATTGAACGCATCTTGTTCTTAGAAGGGATACCGAACTTACAAGACTTAGGCAAGTTACGCATCGGCGAAGATACGCAAGAAATTTTTGAGTGTGACCTCGCGCTAGAGATGCAAGCGCATGAAGACTTGAAAGAAGCGATTGCCTACACCGAAAGCATACGAGATTACGTCTCGCGAGATTTGTTCCAGTATATTCTCGATGATGAGGAAGAGCACATTGATTGGCTGGAGACTCAGCTAGGTCTGATTGAGAAAGTGGGACTCGAAAATTATAACCAAGCGCAGATGATTGAAGATGCGAGCGATAAAGACTAAGGCGAGGCTTACGCTATCGCGGTAGATGAACGCACCCAATGGGTGCGTTTTTGTTTGGGCTTATTTTTTAACCAAGACTTGCAATAGGGCGCGGCATCGGTATAATGCTGCGCACTGCTTAAGTCTTCGGACTTCCGACGCAGTTGTGAACCAATGAGCATCGAGGAATGGAACAGTAAACTGTTCGTTTAATGTATACTCCGCTTATGTTCGCAGTCATAATATAATGGCTGACAATGTGCCTAATTTTGGCACTACGGTTTCACATAAATTAATCGGCATTCCCTCGCTCTAGTGAGGAAGAATGGCGATATTGTTTGTGTAAAAATTTTTGAATTTGGAGCTCTGTCTCATGCAGAACCAACGTATCCGTATCCGCCTAAAGGCGTTCGATCATCGCTTGATCGATCAGTCTACCGCGGAAATCGTTGAAACCGCTAAGCGCACTGGCGCACAGGTTAAGGGTCCAATCCCTCTACCTACTCGTAAAGAGCGCTTCACCGTTCTTATTTCTCCGCACGTAAACAAAGACGCACGTGACCAGTACGAGATTCGTACTCACAAACGTCTGATCGACATCGTTGAGCCAACAGACAAGACTGTTGACGCTCTGATGCGTCTTGACCTTGCTGCGGGCGTTGATGTTCAAATCAGCCTGGGCTAAGGGGGAGTAGATAATGATTGGTCTAGTCGGTCGTAAAGTCGGTATGACTCGTATCTTCAACGAAGATGGCGTATCTATTCCGGTAACCGTAGTTGAAGTTGAAGCGAACCGTGTTGCTCAGGTGCGTAAGCCTGAAGTTGACGGTTATGCCGCAATTCAAGTTACTACAGGCGCGAAGAAAGCAAACCGTGTAAACAAGGCACAAGCTGGCCACTTTGCGAAAGCAGGTGTTGAAGCGGGCCGCGGTCTGTGGGAATTCCGTCTGGAAAATGGTGAAGAGTTCGAAGTTGGCGCTGAGCTAAACGTTGATCTATTCGCTGAAATCAAAAAAGTAGACGTTACTGGCACGTCAAAAGGTAAGGGCTTCCAAGGCGGCGTTAAGCGTTGGAATTTCCGTACTCAAGACATGAGCCACGGTAACTCTTTGTCTCACCGTGCTCCTGGTTCTATCGGTCAATGTCAGACTCCAGGTCGCGTATTCAAAGGCAAAAAAATGGCAGGTCACATGGGTGCTGAGCGTGTAACGACTCAAAACCTAGAGATCGTACGTGTTGACACTGAGCGCAATCTGCTTCTTATCAAAGGTGCAGTCCCAGGTGCTACAGGTGGCAACGTGATCGTTAAACCAGCCGTTAAAGCGTAACGTCGAGGAGATAGTAATGGAATTGGTAGTCAAAGGCGCCGACGCGCTAACTGTTTCCGAAACTACCTTCGGGCGTGAATTCAACGAAGCCCTGGTTCACCAGGTAGTCGTTGCATACGCAGCTGGTGCCCGTCAAGGTACTCGCGCTCAGAAAACTCGTTCAGACGTATCTGGTGGCGGTGCTAAGCCATGGCGTCAGAAGGGTACTGGTCGCGCCCGTGCAGGTACAATCCGCAGCCCAATCTGGCGCAGCGGTGGTGTCACTTTCGCAGCTCGTCCTCAGGACCACAGCCAGAAAGTTAACAAAAAGATGTACCGTGGTGCTCTGAAGAGCATTCTGTCAGAGCTAGTTCGTCAAGAGCGTTTGATCGTTGTTGATAACTTCTCTGTTGAAGCACCAAAAACTAAAGAGCTTGTCGCTAAGCTGAAAGAGCTTGAGCTGAACGACGCTCTGATCGTAACTGCAGAAGTTGATGAGAATCTGTTCCTTGCTGCACGTAACCTGTACAAGGTTGACGTACGCGATGCAGGTACCATCGACCCAGTTAGCTTGATCGCTTTCGACAAAGTCGTGATGACTGCTGAAGCAGTTAAACAAGTTGAGGAGATGCTGGCATGATCACTGAAGAGCGTATCCTAAAAGTTCTGCGTGCTCCGCACATCTCTGAAAAAGCAACGATGGCTGCTGAAAGCGCGAACACTATCGTGTTTAAAGTAGCTAAAGAAGCAACTAAGAAAGAGATCAAAGCGGCAGTTGAAAAACTGTTCGAAGTTGAAGTTAAGTCTGTTCGTACCCTAGTAGTTAAGGGTAAGACCAAACGTCAAGGTATGCGCGAAGGTCGCCGTAGCGATTGGAAAAAAGCGTACGTTATCTTGAAAGAAGGTCAGGACATCGACTTCGTTGGCGGCGCAGAGTAAGACGGAGGAGTAACAGCAAATGGCTATTATCAAATGTAAGCCGACTTCACCGGGTCGTCGTCACCTTGTTAAAGTGGTTAACCCAGATCTTTATAAGGGCAAGCCATACGCACCACTACTAGAGAAAAACTCTAAGTCTGGTGGTCGTAATAACAACGGTCGAATCACAGTGCGTCATATCGGTGGTGGTCACAAACATCATTACCGTGTAATTGACTTCAAACGTACTAAAGACGGTATCCCAGCGAAAGTTGAGCGTCTTGAATACGATCCAAACCGCAGTGCAAACATCGCGCTTGTACTTTATGCGGATGGTGAACGTCGTTACATCATTGCACCTAAAGGCCTAAAAGCCGGTGATCAGATCCAATCTGGTGCAGATGCAGCTATCAAGGTAGGTAACACCCTGCCAATGCGTAACATCCCAGTGGGTTCTACTATCCACAACATCGAGCTGAAACCTGGTAAAGGCGCTCAGCTTGCACGTTCTGCGGGTGCTTATGCTCAGATCGTTGCTCGTGACGGTGCATATGTCACACTCCGCCTGCGCAGCGGTGAAATGCGTAAAGTTCTTGCTGAAGGTCGTGCGACCCTAGGCGAAGTGGGTAATTCAGAGCACATGCTACGCGAACTGGGTAAAGCCGGTGCGTCACGCTGGAAAGGCGTACGTCCAAGCGTACGTGGTGTTGCAATGAACCCAGTTGACCACCCACACGGTGGTGGTGAAGGCCGTACCTCAGGTGGTCGTCACCCAGTATCACCTTGGGGTATGCCAACTAAAGGCTTCAAGACCCGTAAGAACAAACGTACCGACAAGTACATCGTACGTCGTCGTAACAAGTAATTATTATCAGAGGATAAGCCATGCCACGTTCTCTCAAGAAAGGTCCTTTTATTGACCTGCACTTGCTGAAGAAGGTAGAGAAAGCGGTGGAAAGCGGTGACAAGAAGCCTTTAAAGACTTGGTCCCGTCGTTCAATGATCATCCCACAGATGATCGGATTGACCATCGCTGTCCATAATGGTCGTCAGCATGTACCCGTTTTCGTTTCTGAAGAAATGATCGGTCACAAGCTGGGCGAGTTTGCACCAACACGTACTTATCGCGGCCACGCTGCTGATAAGAAAGCTAAGAAGCGTTAAGGGGTAAGAAATGGAAGCTATTGCTAAACATCGCTTTGCTCGTATCTCGCCTCAAAAAGCACGTTTGGTTGCAGATCAAGTGCGCGGTAAAGACGTAGCACAAGCACTAGAAATTCTGACTTTCAGCAACAAAAAAGCGGCTGATCTGGTTAAGAAAGTGTTGGAATCTGCTATTGCAAACGCCGAGCATAACGAAGGTGCGGATATCGACGATCTAAGCGTCGCCAAAGTCTTCGTTGATGAAGGCCCAATCATGAAGCGTATTATGCCTCGTGCAAAAGGCCGTGCCGATCGCATCTTGAAGCGTTCTAGCCACATCACTGTTGTTGTAGCAGACCGCTAAGAGACGAGGAGATAAAGCAATGGGTCAAAAAGTACATCCTAATGGTATTCGTCTAGGCATCGTAAAGCCTTGGAATTCCACTTGGTTTGCTAATAACCAAGATTTCGCTGACAACCTAGACGGCGACTTTAAGGTACGTCAGTTCTTGACTAACGAACTGAAAAAAGCGTCAGTATCTCGCATCGTTATCGAGCGCCCTGCCAAGAGCATCCGTGTGACCATTCACACTGCACGCCCTGGTGTGGTTATCGGTAAGAAAGGCGAAGACGTTGAGAAGCTACGCGCACATGTTGCGAAACTAGCCGGTGTACCAGCGCAAATCAACATCGCTGAAGTACGTAAGCCAGAGCTGGACGCACAACTTGTTGGCGACAGCATCGCTTCTCAGCTAGAGCGCCGTGTTATGTTCCGTCGTGCGATGAAGCGCGCGGTACAAAACGCAATGCGTCTAGGTGCCAAAGGTATCAAAGTAGAAGTAAGCGGCCGTCTAGGCGGTGCTGAAATTGCTCGTACCGAGTGGTACCGTGAAGGCCGTGTGCCACTGCACACACTTCGTGCTGACATTGATTACGCAACTTCTTCTGCTCACACCACTTACGGTGTTATCGGCATTAAAACCTGGATCTTCAAAGGTGAAGTTCTAGGCGGAATGGCTGAAGTGGAGCAAAAGGCTGACAAGCCGAAGAAGCAGCGTAAAGGCCGTAAGTAAGGAGTCTATCGATGCTTCAACCAAAACGTACTAAGTTCCGCAAGACTTTTAAAGGTCGTAACCGCGGTCTGGCGCACGGTACTGACGTAAGCTTCGGTACCTATGGCCTGAAAGCTGTTGGTCGCGGTCGTATCACTGCGCGTCAAATTGAGGCGGCTCGTCGTGCGATGACTCGTCACATTAAACGTCAGGGTCAAATCTGGATCCGTATCTTCCCAGACAAACCAATTACTGGTAAGCCGTTGGAAGTTCGTATGGGTAAGGGTAAAGGTTCAGTAGATTACTGGGTTGCCCAAATCCAACCAGGTAAAGTCCTGTACGAAATGGATGGTGTTCCTGAATCACTGGCTCGCGAAGCGTTTGAACTGGCTTCACGTAAGCTACCGATCAAAACCACTTTCGTAACTAAGGCGGTGATGTGATGAAAGCACAAGAACTACGTGAAAAGACTGTTGAGCAGCTGAACGAAGAGCTGATGGGTCTGCTGCGTGAGCAGTTTAACCTGCGCATGCAAGCGGCTACTGGCCAGCTTCAGCAAACTCACACTCTTAAAGCTGTTCGTCGCGATATCGCACGTGTTAAAACCGTATTGACTGAGAAGGCTAGCGCATAATGAGCGAGAACATCCGCACTCAGCAAGGTCGCGTTGTCAGCGACAAAGGCGATAAGACTATCGTTGTTGCTATCGAGCGTTTTGTGAAACACCCTATCTACGGTAAGTACATCAAGCGCACGACCAAGCTGCACGTTCACGATGAATCTAACGAGTGTAACCAAGGTGACACTGTAGAAGTTCGTGAGTGTCGTCCAATCTCTAAGACTAAGTCTTGGACATTGGTTCGCGTTGTTGAAAAAGCGCGCATCTAAGCGATTTTTCAAACAATATAAGTCAAACGGCTCTCATTTGGGGGGCCGTTTATTTTTTTATCTACCCATCCGGTCAAAATAGTGTTATTATTCGCCGCCCTTGTAATAAGGCAGCCCGACCCGAGATGGGTCTAGATGTAATAACAGCGGAGCACTAACAATGATCCAAATGCAAAGTATGCTGGACGCAGCCGATAACTCCGGCGCTCGCAGTGTAATGTGTATTAAGGTTCTGGGTGGCTCTCACCGTCGTTACGCCCATGTTGGCGACATCATCAAAGTTACCGTTAAGGAAGCAATTCCACGCGGTAAAGTGAAAAAAGGTGATGTGCTTAAGGCGGTGGTAGTTCGCACCCGTAAAGGCGTACGTCGTCCAGACGGCTCTGTCATTCGCTTCGACCGTAATGCTTGCGTGTTGTTGAACAACACGAACGAGCAACCAGTCGGCACACGTATCTTTGGCCCTGTGACACGCGAACTTCGTACTGAAAAGTTCATGAAGATTGTGTCTCTGGCGCCTGAAGTTCTGTAAGGAGCGATCTCATGGCAGCTAAAATCCGTCGTAACGACGAAGTTATCGTTCTTGTCGGTAAAGACAAAGGCAAGAAAGGTAAAGTATCTAAGGTTCTACCGACCGGTAAAGTTATCGTTGAAGGTATTAACCTCGTTAAGAAACACCAGAAGCCTGTACCGGCTCTGGGCGTTCAAGGTGGCATCGTAGAAAAAGAAGCCGCTATTGACGTTTCAAACGTGGCAATCTTTAACGCAGCAGCTGGTAAAGGTGACCGTGTAGGCTTCCGATTTGAAGACGGCAAAAAAGTACGTTTTTTCAAATCGACTGGCGAAACTATTAAGTAATTCTGGAGTAGTACAATGGCGAAACTGCATGATTACTACAAAGAGACCGTTGTAGCTGAGCTTTCTAAGCAATTTGGCTACAAGAGCATCATGCAAGTCCCAAGGATCGAAAAGATCACCCTTAACATGGGTGTGGGCGAAGCTCTGAACGACAAAAAACTGCTTGAAAATGCAGCTGCTGATATGACCGCGATTTCTGGTCAAAAGCCGCTGATCACCAAAGCACGTAAGTCAGTTGCAGGCTTTAAGATCCGTGAGGGCTACCCGATTGGTTGTAAAGTAACCCTACGTGGCGAGCGTATGTGGGACTTCTTTGAGCGTCTAATCGCAATCGCAGTTCCTCGTATCCGTGACTTCCGTGGTCTGAACCCGAAAGCGTTCGACGGTCGCGGTAACTACAGCATGGGCGTTCGCGAGCAAATCATCTTCCCTGAGATTGACTACGATAAAGTCGATCGTATCCGTGGTCTTGATATTACTATCACTACCACTGCAGGTACTGATGAGGAAGGTCGAGCTCTGCTGGCTGCCTTTAACTTCCCATTCCGTAAGTAAGGTGAAGGGTTACTGTTATGGCTAAAAAATCCATGAAAGCACGCGATGTAAAGCGTGCGAAGCTCGCAGCCCGTTACGCTGAAAAGCGTGATAACCTGCGTGCGATCATTAAGAATGTAAACACGTCAGACGAAGAGCGTTGGGACGCAGTCCTGAAGCTTCAGTCGCTACCACGTGATTCTGCGAAGTCTCGTCAGCGTAACCGCTGTAACCAGACTGGTCGTCCACATGGCTACCTACGCAAATTCGGCCTAAGCCGAATCAAGGTTCGTGAAGCTTGCATGAAAGGCGAGATTCCGGGTCTGCGTAAGGCAAGCTGGTAATTGAATCACGGGAGTAAAGACTTATGAGCATGCAAGATCCGATCTCGGATATGCTGACCCGCCTTCGCAACGGTCAGGCAGCAAAAAAAGTTGCTGTAAAAATGCCTTCGTCAAAGCTGAAAGTGGCAATTGCTGAGCTACTAAAAGCAGAAGGTTACGTGGCTGAGTACGCTGTAAGTGGCGATGCCAAGCCTGAACTGGAAGTGACGTTGAAATACTTCGAATCTAAACCAGTTATCGAGCAAATCCAACGTGTTAGCCGTCCAGGTCTGCGCATCTACAAAAAGAAAGATGAGCTTCCTTCTGTGATGGGTGGCCTTGGTATTGCAGTTGTTTCAACTTCGAAAGGTTTGATGACCGATCGCGCAGCTCGCAAAGCGGGTCTGGGCGGTGAAATCATCTGCTACGTAGCGTAATAAGGAGTAGGAAATGTCTCGTGTTGCAAAAGCACCTGTCGTAGTTCCTGCCGGCGTAGAGGTGAAACTTAACGGTCAGGACATCACTGTAAAAGGAAGCAAAGGCGAACTAAGCCGTACGCTTCACGATATGGTGAAAGTAAACCAAGAAGACAACACCATTACCTTTGCACCAAGTGTAGAGCACGCTAAAGCATGGGCTCATGCTGGTACTGCTCGCGCACTGGTTAACAGCATGGTTGTTGGTGTGACAGAAGGCTTTACCAAGAAGCTAATCCTGAAGGGTGTTGGTTACCGTGCAACTGTTGCGGGTAACAAACTTAACCTGACACTTGGCTTCTCTCACCCAGTAGAACACGTTCTACCTGAGGGTATTAAGGCAGAGTGCCCAAGCCAAACTGAAATTGTTATCAGCGGTGCTGATAAACAAGCGGTTGGCCAGGTCGCTGCTGAAATCCGCGCATACCGCAAGCCAGAGCCTTACAAAGGCAAAGGCGTTCGTTACTCTGACGAAGTTGTGCGTACTAAAGAAGCTAAGAAGAAGTAAGGTAACACTATGGATAAGAAAGCATCTCGTATCCGTCGTGCGACCAAAGCACGACGCAAGATCGCGGAAATGGGTGCGACTCGCCTGGTGGTACACCGTACTCCACGTCATGTGTACGCACAGGTTATCGCTGGTAACGGCGCGGAAGTCATCGCCGCCGCTTCTACCGTAGAAAAAGCGATCCGTGAACAAGTTAAGAGCACCGGTAACAAAGACGCCGCAGCAGCAGTAGGTAAAATCATTGCTGAGCGTGCGAAGGAAAAAGGCATCGAAGCTGTTGCTTTTGACCGTTCCGGTTTCCAATACCACGGCCGTGTGGCTGCACTGGCAGATGCTGCCCGTGAAGCTGGTCTGAAATTCTAAGGTAGGTGGAAGATGGCTAACGATAAACAACAAAGTGATTTGCATGAAAAGCTGATCGCTGTAAACCGTGTATCTAAAACGGTTAAAGGTGGTCGCATCTTTACCTTCACCGCCCTGACTGTGGTTGGTGATGGTAACGGTCGCGTTGGTTTCGGTTACGGTAAAGCCCGTGAAGTACCAGCAGCGATTCAGAAATCAATGGAAAAAGCGCGCCGTAACATGATTACTGTAGCGCTGAAAGACGGTACTCTTCACCACGCTGTTAAAGGCCGCCACACTGGTTCTAAAGTGTACATGCAGCCAGCATCAGAAGGTACGGGTATCATCGCCGGTGGTGCGATGCGTGCTGTGCTTGAGGTTGCGGGCGTTCAAGACGTTCTGGCCAAAGCATACGGTTCTACCAACCCAATCAACATCGTTCGTGCAACGATCGATGGTCTGGGTGGTATGAAGTCTCCAGAGATGGTAGCTGCTAAGCGTGGCATGCCTGTTAACGAAATTCTGGGGTAATACGACATGGCTAAGACAATTAAAGTAACACAGACTCGTAGCGCTATCGGCCGTTTGCCGAAGCACAAAGCGACCCTGCGTGGCTTGGGCCTACGTCGCATCAACCACACTGTTGAACTTGAAGATACTCCGTGCGTGCGCGGTATGATCAATCAAGTCAACTACATGGTTAAAGTGGAGGAGTAATCACATGCGTTTGAATACTCTATCTCCGGCTGCAGGCTCAAAGCCTTCTGCTAAGCGTGTAGGCCGTGGTATTGGTTCAGGTCTGGGTAAAACTGGTGGCCGCGGTCACAAAGGTCAGAAATCACGTTCAGGTGGTTCTGTACGCCCAGGTTTCGAAGGCGGTCAAATGCCTTTGAAACAGCGTCTGCCAAAATTTGGTTTTACATCGCGCAAGAGCCTAACTTCTGCTGAAGTTCGCCTAAGCGAACTAGCAAAAGTTGAAGGTGACGTGGTAAGCCTAGAGTCACTAAAAGCAGCGAACGTTATTGCACAAGACACCCGTACGGCGAAAATCGTACTGTCTGGTGAAATCGCTCGCGCTGTGACTGTTAAAGGTGTTCGTGTCACTAAAGGCGCTAAAGCGGCAATCGAAGCTGCAGGCGGTAAAATCGAGGAATAATTTAGCTCGAGGACGAGGTACAGATGGCAAAACAACCAGGACAAAACTTCAGTAGTGCAAAAGGCGGGATCGCGGAGCTGAAAAGCCGTCTACTTTTTGTAGCTATGGCATTATTGGTATTCCGTGCCGGCTCTTTTGTGCCAATTCCTGGTATTGACGCTGCTGTACTTGCCGATCTGTTCGAACAGCAACAAGGGACCATCATTGACTTGGTAAACATGTTCTCTGGTGGTGCCCTTGAGCGTGCTTCGATACTGGCACTGGGGATCATGCCGTACATCTCGGCATCGATCATTGTCCAGTTACTGTCAGTGGTTCACCCCGCGTTAGCGGAGTTGAAGAAAGAGGGCGAATCTGGCCGTCGTAAGATAAGCCAGTACACCCGCTACGGCACGCTTGTGTTGGCAACCTTCCAAGCAATTGGAATTGCGACCGGGTTACCAAGTATGATGCCAGGTCTGGTGATTAATCCAGGTCCTGCTTTTTACTTTACTGCGGTAGTCAGTTTGGTCACAGGCACCATGTTCTTGATGTGGTTGGGTGAACAAATTACCGAACGCGGTATTGGTAATGGTATCTCGCTGATTATTTTCACCGGGATTGTCGCAGGTCTGCCACCGGCAATTGGACAGACAATAGAGCAAGCGCGTCAAGGCGACATGTCTCCGCTTCTCTTGCTAGGTATTGCTGTTATCGCGTTGGCGGTAATCTACTTTGTGGTCTTCATGGAGCGTGGTCAACGTCGTATCGTCGTTAACTATGCGAAGCGCCAACAAGGTCGTCGTGTCTTTGCAGCGCAAAGCACGCACTTGCCACTGAAAATTAACATGGCAGGGGTTATCCCAGCGATCTTTGCATCAAGTATTATTTTGTTCCCTGGCACACTTGCTAACTGGTTTGGTAAGGGTGATCAGACAAGCTGGCTGACCGACGTGTCTTTGGCACTAAGTCCTGGCCAACCGGCTTACGTAATACTTTATGCGGCGGCGATTATCTTCTTCTGCTTTTTCTATACAGCGTTGGTGTTTAACCCTCGTGAAACGGCAGATAACTTGAAGAAGTCAGGAGCGTTCGTACCTGGTATTCGCCCGGGTGAGCAGACTGCTAAATACATTGATAAAGTGATGACACGTTTGACCCTCGCGGGCGCCATGTACATTACCTTTATCTGTCTGATCCCCGAGTTCATGATGATTGCGTGGGATGTCCACTTCTACTTTGGTGGTACATCACTACTTATCGTAGTAGTCGTAATCATGGACTTTATGGCTCAAGTTCAGACTCATTTGATGTCTCAACAATATGAGTCCGTGTTGAAAAAAGCCAACCTTAAAGGCTACGGCCGCTAATAGGTTGTCTATTTACGGAGTTTAGCAATGAAAGTTCGTGCTTCCGTTAAGAAAATCTGCCGTAACTGTAAAGTGATCAAGCGTAACGGTGTCGTTCGCGTGATCTGCAGTGAGCCTAAGCACAAGCAGCGCCAAGGCTAATAGCAGAATATTTTTCTTGCAAAATGAGGTCAGGCTGGCTACATTAGCCAGCCCACCTTTTGTATGTGCAAAAGAAGTGGTTATGCCGCTGCGTATCCTCAACGGGCTCTGCAGCGGTTCTACTTGAAAAGTACTAGGAGTGAATAGTGGCCCGTATAGCAGGCATTAACATTCCTGATCAAAAGCACGCTGTAATCGCACTGACTGCGATTTACGGTGTCGGCAAAACTACCTCTCAGGCTATCCTAGCCGAAGCAGGTATTGCTGAAAGCACTAAGATCAGTGAACTATCAGAAGAGCAGATCGACCAGTTGCGTGACGGTGTAGCCAAGTACACTGTAGAAGGCGATCTACGTCGTGAAATTTCCATGAACATCAAGCGTCTTATGGACCTTGGCTGTTACCGCGGTTTGCGTCATCGTCGCAGCTTGCCACTTCGTGGTCAGCGTACGAAGACCAACGCACGTACCCGTAAGGGTCCGCGCAAACCGATCAAGAAATAATCGGGGTAGGTAAGTACTATGGCTAAACAACCAACTCGCGCACGTAAACGCGTACGCAAGCAAGTTGCTGATGGCGTTGCGCACATTCATGCGTCTTTCAACAACACAATCGTTACGATCACTGACCGTCAAGGCAACGCTCTAGCATGGGCTACTGCCGGTGGTTCAGGTTTCCGTGGTTCTCGTAAGTCGACTCCATATGCTGCACAGGTTGCTGCAGAGCGTTGTGGTGAGATGGCGAAAGAATACGGCCTGAAAAACCTCGAAGTGATGGTTAAAGGTCCAGGTCCAGGCCGCGAATCTACTATTCGTGCCCTGAACGCGGCGGGCTTCCGCATCACTAACATTGTTGATGCGACTCCGATCCCGCACAACGGTTGTCGTCCACCTAAGAAACGCCGCGTTTAATCACGCTTAGTGCTGTTTCTTAGAATATTGGAGAAAGATCATGGCAAGATATTTGGGTCCTAAGCTGAAGCTTAGCCGTCGCGAAGGTACTGACTTGTTCCTTAAGTCAGGCGTACGCGCGATTGATACCAAGTGTAAAATTGATAACGTCCCAGGCGTTCACGGTCAGCGTCGCGGCCGTCTGTCTGACTATGGCGTTCAGCTTCGCGAGAAGCAAAAAGTACGTCGTATCTACGGCGTAATGGAAAAGCAGTTCCGTAACTACTACAAAGATGCTGCCCGTATTAAAGGTAACACAGGTGAAAACCTGCTTCAGCTTCTTGAAGGTCGCCTAGACAACGTAGTTTACCGCATGGGATTTGGTGCAACTCGCGCCGAAGCTCGCCAGCTGGTAAGCCACAAAGCGATCCTAGTTAACGGCAAAGTTGTTAACGTACCTTCTTTCAAGGTTTCGGCAAACGACGTTGTTAGCATTCGTGAGAAAGCTAAGAACCAAGCGCGCATCAAAGCAGCACTAGAAATTGCTGCACAGCGCGAGCTGCCAACTTGGATCGAAGTAGACAGCAAGAAGATGGAAGGCACATTCAAGCGCCTACCAGAGCGTTCTGATTTGTCTGCTGACATCAACGAACACCTGATCGTCGAGCTTTACTCTAAGTAAGGCTAAACTAAAGAGAGGACATAATGCAGGGTTCTGTAACAGAATTTCTTAAGCCGCGTCTGGTTGATATCGAACAAGTCAGCTCTACGCACGCAAAAGTAACTCTTGAACCTCTAGAGCGTGGCTTTGGCCATACTCTGGGGAATGCGCTACGTCGTATCCTACTTTCATCAATGCCAGGCTGTGCGGTGACGGAAGTTGAAATTGACGGCGTACTGCACGAGTACAGCACCAAAGAAGGGGTTCAGGAAGATATCCTGGAAATCCTACTTAACCTTAAAGGCCTAGCCGTTAAGGTTGAGGGTAAAGATGAAGTTATCCTTACTCTGACCAAGTCTGGTGCAGGCCCTGTTGTTGCAGGCGACATCACCCATGATGGTGGTGTTGAGATTGCGAACCCAGAACACGTTATCTGCCACCTGACTGATGCAAACGCTGAAATTAGCATGCGTATCAAGGTAGAACGTGGTCGTGGCTATGTACCAGCGTCTGCGCGCATTCACAGCGAAGACGACGAGCGTCCAATCGGCCGCTTGCTTGTTGATGCAACGTTCAGCCCAGTAGACCGTATTGCTTACAAAGTTGAAGCAGCACGTGTTGAACAGCGTACTGACCTCGACAAGCTTGTTATCGATATGGAAACTAACGGTACACTGGATCCTGAGGAAGCGATTCGCCGTGCAGCAACCATCTTAGCTGAACAGCTAGATGCGTTTGTTGACCTGCGAGACGTGCGCGTCCCTGAGGAGAAAGAAGAGAAGCCAGAGTTCGATCCGATCCTACTGCGTCCTGTAGACGATCTTGAACTAACTGTTCGCTCTGCCAACTGTTTGAAAGCAGAAGCGATTCACTATATCGGTGATCTGGTACAGCGTACCGAGGTTGAGCTTCTGAAAACGCCAAACCTTGGTAAGAAGTCTTTGACTGAAATTAAAGACGTGCTGGCTTCACGTGGTCTGTCTCTAGGCATGCGCCTAGAAAACTGGCCGCCAGCATCAATCGCTGAAGATTAATCAGATACTGATTATTTAGTTAGAAGGATTAGGTCATGCGCCATCGTAAGAGTGGTCGTCAACTCAATCGCAACAGCAGCCATCGTAAAGCGATGTTCAGCAACATGGCTAGCTCGCTGGTAACTCACGAAGTTATCAAAACAACTCTGCCTAAGGCAAAAGAGCTGCGTCGCGTCATTGAACCGTTGATTACCCTAGCTAAGAACGACAGTGTTGCTAACCGTCGTCTTGCATTCGCTCGTACTCGTAACGACGAAGTTGTAGCGAAGCTTTTCAATGAACTCGGCCCACGTTTTGCTTCACGTGCTGGCGGTTACACTCGCATTCTTAAATGCGGTGTTCGCTCAGGTGATAAAGCCCCTATGGCTTACATCGAGCTCGTTGATCGCCCAGAGCAAAAAGCTGAGGAAGCTGCAGAGTAATTCTTTACTCTTGCAGATAAGCTAGAAAAGCCAGGCCTAGTGCCTGGCTTTTTCTTTATCTATCAGGTCTTTCGTCAATCCTTTAGCGCAACCCATCCGCTTTTATGCCTTCAACCAAGCTCAATATAGATATTAAAAGCGTCATTTTAGCTGTTTTCGTTGGTTATTCGGGCAAAGTGCTCAAAAAGAGCACATTCGATAAAAAAGATGTGATTTAGTGTTGACGGAGGTCACAATTTCTATAGAATGCCGCCCTACTTAACGCCGACAACGCGTTAGGGGAGTCAAAAAGAGGTTTTGTTTTCGCCGGTTGGCATCAACAAAAAGATAAAATTTCTTCTTGACTTCATCGGCAAGGCGAGTAATATACGCAGCCCTGACCGAGCGAAGCAACGCTTCGAAAGTCAACGCTCTTTAACAATTTGACCTATGCAATCTGTGTGGGCACTCGTTGAGAATAGACAAAAAGATTTATTCGATGAACTGAGTGACCAAACGATAACTTTTAGTTATTCGGCACAGTCAATTCGTTTTTCTCTTCGGAAATAAACAAA
>NZ_MEBP01000127.1:0-11602 GCF_001722075.1 Salinivibrio sp. SS2
GTGCGGTATATTTCGTTGTAGGGCTCAAGTGTCCAAGTGTTTCCTCATTGTCCAATTAATCGGAAAACTTGAAAAGAAACACTTTCACCACATCCGGTGAAGAGCCACATACATACAGGTATTTTGATGATGAAAACACTCGACCAATTAGCCCAGCAACACGGCCTATGGCGCGCTAGTCAGCGGCCGTTAATGGCGGAATTACCCGATAAAAAAGCGACCGGTTACAGCGCCTTTGATCAGCGTCTAGGGGGGCTCCCGTCTCCAGGTGTGACAGATATCATCAGTGATTATGGTGTCGGTGAGTTGCGGCTGGTGTTACCGGCGTTGTATCACGCTAGCGGTCAGCAGGTAGCGTGGATTCGTCCACCGGTTGGACTCAACGCAGCGATGCTACATCAGCAAGGCTATTTAACCGACAACACCTTGTTGGTGTCTCCCAAAAGTGATCAGGATGCGCTGTGGGCAGCCGAGCAAGCGGCGCGCAGTGTCGCGTGTCAGGCAGTCGTGTTATGGCCATCTTCGCTCACGGTGGGACAAGTTAAGCGTCTAAAATTGGCGGCCGAACATGGCCAATGTGCGGTGGTACTGTTGCGCCGCCAGCAGACGTATTCATTGACCTTGCCGGTCGATTTAAGTGTGGCGCTGGCCCCTTCTGCATGTGGCGTGACGGTCACGGTGCGTTATTGTCGCGGCCAATGGCCACCGGCCCCGTTTACCCTCGATTGGCGCACGCAATGGCCCGCGTTGGTGACCTAGCCGAGCAATGCAGAGAATTTACTTGCCTTCCCTTCACGGCAACAGCGGGAGCAAGCGTGATGTCATTGTGGCTGTATCTGCATTGCCCATGTTTGTTGTTAGATAGCCTTTATGCGCCGTCATCGGTGCAAGCGGTGGGGCTGGTTAGCGAGCAAGAAGGCCGTTTAGTGCAGCTCTCTGTGGCGGCTAACACGCACGGTCTGAATACCGGTATGGGATTAGGGGCTGCAGCGCTTATTTGTCATCAGCTCGCGGTCTATCCTTATTGCGCGGTGAAAGAGCAGTCCGCGCTTGAGCAGCTCGCCAAACAGCTTTATCCGCTGGTCGCGGAAATCAGCCTTAATCCCCCTAAAGGTTTATGGCTACACGTTTCACCGATGTTGGCCTTATATCAAGGGTTTCCCCCGCTATGGCAGGCCGTGACTCAAACGCTGGTGGAAAGTGGTATCCGTTATCAGGCAGGGGTGGGCCAAACGCCGCGTGCCGCCGAGCTTATGGCGTATGGCCACGCGGGCAAGAACAGTACCGACCCCGAGCATTTGCAGGCAGCGTTGCAGCAACTGCCGTTGGCTGCTGCCCCTTTACCGGAGACGGTGAAAACTCAGTTTACGCGTCTGGGCCTCTCTCGGTTAGGTGAGCTTATCGCCTTGCCCACCGCGTCGCTGACGCGACGGTTTCCGCGCACTGTGGTGGATTACCTTGCTGAAGTGCGTGGCGCCCAGCCGACGCCACTGCGTTATTTTCAGCCACCGCTGCAATTTTTTCAGCAGCGGGTCTTGTTGTTTGAGCTTAGTGAGCAAGCCCATTTATTGCCTATTATCGAGAATCTCGTCTCGGCACTGTGCCGTTTTCTTGAGCAGCGTAGTGCCTGTACGCCTGCGCTGACGTTGGGTTTTAGCTTGCGTGATGGATGTGAAGAAACCCTGCCGGTAATGGCCGCGCATGGCGAGAAAGACGTCGAGCGCTGGATGGCGTTGGTGCGTTTACGGCTGGCGTCATGGCAAGTGAGCCAGCCGGTGACTGCAGTCAGTGTGACGGCTTCGCAAATCGATTGCCACCAGCCCGGACAAACCGATCTTTTTAGCGCCCAGCAAGGCGACCAAGACCGTGATGAGTTGGTCGCGACCCTGGCAGCCCGACTCGGGGAGGAGGCGGTTATGCGGTTAGCGTATGTAGATCATCACCGTCCCGAGACGGCCAGCCAACATGTACCCCATCATCATAGTGCGACACCGACGGCCTCGGCACCCACGCGTCCACGCCCAAGTTTATTGCTGCCGCAACCCACACCACTGGTGGGTAAGGTCACCTTACGTGAAGGGCCGGAGCGAATTGTCACGGGCTGGTGGGAAGGTGCGCCTATCCAGCGCGATTACTTTATTGCCCAAAATGCCCAGCAACAGTGGCTGTGGGTGTTTCGCACGCCAGAGCAAACCTGGTTTTTACACGGTTGGTTTAGTTAGACGGTGAAGCGATGAGTACGTATGCCGAGCTGGTATGTTGCAGCAACTTTTCCTTTCTTGAGGGCGCCTCACACCCGGAAGAGCTGGTGGCGCAAGCGGCAGCATTGGGCTATCAAGCGCTCGCGATCACCGATGAATGCTCGGTCGCAGGGGTGGTGCGTGCGTATCAAGCTCAGCGTGATTATCCGCAGCTTTCGCTGATCATTGGCAGTCGCTTTCGCCTGCAGGCGTTAGATGTTGTTTTACTGTGTCCCACCCAAGCGGCTTACCAAGAGCTGTGTCGGATTATCACCAATGCGCGGCGACGCAGCCACAAAGGCGACTACCAGCTGAGCGAGTGGGATCTGATGTCGGTGCGTCATGGCATAGTGCTATGGCTACCCAGTGGCGCGGAGAGCGATCATCACTGGGTGACGTGGCTGCTGCGTTATCATGCTGAGCGCTTGTATCTGGCTGTGCGGCGCGATCTAGCGGATAACGACCATTCGTATCTGGCGCACTGTCGCATGCTGGCAAGCCAGTATGAGCTTCGTGTGACAGCGTGTGGTGATGTGCTGATGCATCACCCTGAGCGGCTGGCGTTACATCATACCTTAACGGCGATTCGGCATCGTCAGCCGGTGGCGGCGTTGGGACGGACACTATTGCCCAATGCAGAGCGCGCCTTACGCCCGTTGCCTAAATTACACGCTTTATTTCCTCCTGAGTGGCTGGCGGAAAGTGCCAAGATTGCCGCCCAGTGTCAGTTTTCCTTGGCGAGCCTTAAATACAGCTACCCCAAAGAAGTGGTGCCGACTGGCGAGTCTGCGATGGCGTATCTGCGTGAGGCGGTCAAGCAAGGCGCACAGCAGCGCTTCCCACAAGGTGTTCCCCGTGACGTGGGAGCCACCATTGAAAAAGAGCTCGCGCTTATCGAGGCGCTGGATTACCCGTATTACTTTTTGACCATTTACGATCTGGTGCGCTTTGCCCAGTCGCGTGGGATCTTATACCAAGGGCGCGGCTCGGCAGCGAACTCGGTGGTGTGTTATTGCTTAGGGATCACCGCGGTGGATCCGTGCAAAGTCGATGTGCTGTTTGAGCGCTTTATTAGCAAAGAGCGAGACGAGCCGCCGGATATTGATGTGGACTTTGAGCACCAGCGCCGTGAAGAAGTGATCCAGTATTTGTATCAAAAATATGGTCGTGAGCGGACCGCCTTAGCGGCAACCGTGATCCGTTACCGGCTTAAAAGTGCATTGCGCGATGTGGGCAAAGCGTTGGCGATCCCCGCTAGCCAGATTGATTTTTTTATTCAAAATCTCAATCGACGCGATAAAACCCAGCCTTGGACGCAGCAACTTCAACAGTTAGGCCTCGATCCTAAAAGCGCGAAAAGCCAACAATGGCTGTCGCTGACCCAGACATTGATCGGCTTTCCGCGCCACCTTTCTCAGCATGTGGGTGGCTTTGTGATTGCAGATGGGCCTTTGTATGAGTTGGTGCCGGTGGAAAATACGGCGATGGCAGAGCGGACGATGATCCAGTGGGATAAAGACGATCTGGAAACACTGCATCTGATGAAAGTCGATGTACTGGCACTGGGCATGCTCACCGCGATTCGACGTACCTTTGATTTGATTGCCCAAACCGGTGGCCCTCGCTTGAGTTTGGCGGCGATCACCCAACAAGGCGACGATCCGGCGGTGTTTGCACGCATTCAGCACGCCGATACCGTGGGAGTGTTTCAAATTGAGTCGCGAGCACAAATGAGTATGCTGCCGCGGCTCAAACCGGCTTGTTATTATGATTTGGTAATCCAAATTGCCATTGTCCGCCCCGGTCCGATCCAAGGTGACATGGTGCATCCGTATCTAAAGCGCCGCGACGGGGAAGAAGCGGTGAGCTACCCGTCCAAAGCGGTTGAGCAGGTGCTGGAGCGTACGCTCGGAGTGCCCATTTTTCAAGAGCAGGTTATCAAACTGGCGATGGTGGCGGCCGGCTTTTCCGGTGGAGAAGCGGATCAGCTGCGCCGCGCGATGGCGGCCTGGAAGAAAAAGGGCGGACTGGCGCCATTTCGCGACAAATTGATCGCAGGGATGACTGCGCGAGGCTATCGCGCCGACTTTGCCGAGCAGCTTTACCGGCAAATCTGTGGGTTTGGTGATTATGGCTTTCCAGAGAGCCACTCGGCTTCGTTTGCGGTTTTGGCCTATGTCTCAGCGTGGCTAAAGCATTATTATCCCGCCGCGTTTTACACCGGCTTGCTTAATAGCCAGCCGATGGGGTTTTACTCACCGTCACAATTGATGCAAGACGCCACGCGCCATCAGGTGCCTGTGTTGCCGGTTTGTGTGCAACACTCGGGAGCGGATCATTGCTTAGAAAAGGTTGGCGAACAGTGGGGCGTGCGGCTGGGGTTGCGGTTAGTCAAAGGATTAAGCATGGCGGCAATAGACCGATTGCTGGCCCATCGTCCAGAGACGGGATTTACGTCTTTGTCGGCACTGCAAGGGATTCATCTTGACCGCGATGCCTATCAAGCCCTAGCCAGTAGTGGCGCATTGGCAGCGCTGGCTGGTAACCGCTTTCAGGCGCGCTGGGCGCTGATGGATCAGCAGCGGCAGTTGCCGTTACTCGCCGCCAGTGACGATGAGGTGGCGTTGCCTCATTCGCCTTCCCAGTGGCAGAACGTGATTGAAGATTACGCGGCCTTGGGGCTGTCGCTCACCGATCATCCCATTCGTTTGATGGCGCAAGCCGGCACGCTGGGGCGTTTTACCCGTGGTGTTGAGTTATCACAGTGTGCATCGCAAAGCTGGGTCGCGGTAGCGGGGGTGGTGACGGGCAAGCAATCCCCCGGTACGGCCAGTGGCGTAACCTTTGTCACCTTGGAAGACGATACGGGTAATATCAATGTGGTGGTTTGGGCGGGGACGGCACGGGCGCAATCCCGTGCTTTTATGCAAGCCAAGGTGTTGAAAGTGCATGGCATTGTCGAGCGACAGGGCGAGGTGGTGCACGTGATTGCCGGTAAGTTGATTGACCTTACCCCGACGCTCACCACCTTGTCGGTGGCCGCGCGTGAATTCCGTTAACGCGACGCGCTAACCGCGTCGGGACAGGTGGGCGCCGGACACGCGGCTACCGCTTGAATACGCTGGCGATGTAGCTCATCACGAATCGCCGCCCCTTTAAAACCTGCGTCGACAATTGGCTTAACCTCTACCTGTTGCGCGCAAGCAAAGCGCTCGCGTAAGGCGTCGGCTTGTGGGTAGTGATAGTTCTCACGTCCCTTGCGGCCACGGACATCGGCCAAACACGCCAAGGCCAGTTGCTCGACCCGCTCGGGTTTGCGCCACGCATCGATCTGATTAAACAGCGCTACCCAATGCTCAGGGCTGAGTTGATCGCACTTATGAATTTTGGAGTGGTGCGCACTGACCACCAAGGCCAAATCCCGATAGGCGTTGGGAATACGTAGTCGCTCGCACAAATCTTTAATCACGGGCAGCCCGCGATCGCCGTGGCCGCGATGGCCGGGCAAAATAGAGGCAGGGGTGAGGGCCTTACCGAGATCATGGACTTGTGCGGCAAAGCGGATGGCTTTGTCGTCGGTCAATGAGGCGGCATAACGGCTGACCATTTCCGTGTGGATGCCGGTGTCGATTTCAGGGTGCCAGTTGGCTGGATTCGGCACGCCGTAAAGGGCGTCGATTTCTGGAAGTACTACCGCTAGGGCACCGCAATCGCGCAGCACAGCAAGAAACACATCGGGACAATCACTGCCAAGCGCTTTTTCCCACTCGCGCCAAACCCGCTCAGGGGTGAGGTGGATGAGTTCGCCCTTGGCGACCATCGTTTTCATCAGCGCTAAGGTGTCGTCGGCAAGGGTAAAGCCGAGCGGCGCAAAACGGGCGGCAAACCGTGCCACCCTGAGGACCCGCAATGGATCTTCGCTAAAGGCAGGCGAGACATGGCGCAAAATCCGGTTGTGTAAATCTTGCTGACCGCCATACGGGTCAATCAAGCTGCCATCTTCGTCTTGGGCAATGGCGTTAATGGTGAGATCGCGGCGCTGAAGGTCCGCTTCCAGTGAGATATCTGGTGAGAAGTCGCAAATAAACCCGGTGTAGCCTTGGCCTGATTTACGCTCGGTACGGGCGAGGGCATATTCTTCGTGTGTGGTGGGGTGTAAAAACACGGGGAAGTCTTGGCCGACTTGCTGGTAACCGGCCGCTTGCATTTGCTCGACGGTCGCGCCCACGACCACCCAATCTTTATCTGTGACCGGCAAGCCTAATAGCGCATCACGTACTGCTCCGCCGACAAGATAATGTTTCACACGAGACTCCTTGTTTGGATTAACCTTGGAATCTGGCATGGCAACCATGCTGACTCCGAATTCTTTCCCAAGTATACATATTGAAATGCAGCACGGATATTTTGTGCCTGAAAATTGGCGTGGCGGTTGCAATAAAAAAGGCCGCCGAGGCAGCCTTCTTCAGTCATTATGCCCAGCCGTCACGGCGACGTTTTTTACGTGGGATAAGGTGTGGCAGCACAAGGCCAAACAGTAAGCCGCCGCCAGCCACCATGCCGCCGTAGGTAAACCAGCGCATCAGCAGGTCGTCTTTTTGGGTATCAATCTTGGCACGCAGTGCACGAATTTCACTTTGTGCCTCAATCAACTTCTTATTGAGATCGCTGCTGTGTGCTTCCAGCTTCGAAATTTGTTCGTTGCGTTTTGCTAGCGATTCAACCAAGCCTTTTTGCTGTGCTTTGGCATCATCTTGAGCGCTTGCCAGCGCGGATTTAACCCTTTTCAGCTCCGCTTCTAGTGCAGGCAGTCGCTCTTTTAAGCCCGGTTGCGTGGTGACGTAATCACTTTTCACCCAGCCTTTACGGCCACGGCTATCAACCACTTGGGTATAACCTGCATCGCGGTCGCGGCTTAATACGGTGATTTTATCGCCCGCATCGACGCTACCAATAATGCGATATTGTGTACCTGGACCAGAATGCATGTAGGTAAACAATTCGTCGGAGATATAGTTTTCTGCCATTGCACGGGGGGCCACAAGTACAATCAGCAACATAAGAGCAGAATACAGGTGTTTCACGTCTGGGGTCCTTTGCGTTTTTTCAGTATGGGACACATCGCCTTTGTTGCGCATAGTGCCATAGGCCAAAAGGAAAGGGGAGCCATGCTCCCCTTTTTTTGACCGTGATTTGACATCACTCGCTCAGTTTACGCAAATGCAGCGGTCATCACATGGTAAAAGATCACAGCTAGCAAGGCGCCAGCCGGTAGTGTGATAAGCCAAGAAGCGACAATGTTGCGCACTACGCCTAAATTAAGCGCGGCAATACCACGGGCAAAGCCGACGCCGAGCACCGCTCCCACCAAAGTTTGGGTGGTTGAGATAGGCAGGCCTGTTCCTGAAGCGACGACGACGGTACTTGCGGTCGCCAATTGTGCGGCAAAACCGCGGCTTGGGGTGAGTTCAGTAATGCCTGATCCCACGGTGGCCATCACGCGGTGTCCGAGTGTAGCCAAACCGACTACGATCCCGATGCCGCCCATAGGCAGAATCCACCAAGCGATATGGGTTTTCTCAGCCACTTCTCCCAGGTTTTGTACCGTGGCCACAATCGCTGATAGAGGACCAATTGCGTTAGCCACATCATTAGAGCCATGAGCGAATGCCATTGCACAAGCGGTGACGACCATCAACAAGCTGAAAATACGCTCAACGCCTTGAAAGCCTTGATTTTCGTCGCCGCGATATTTACGGGAAATATAGTACACCCCATAGAACATAATCAGCGCAGAAAGCACGATAGACGCACTGACAGCTTCAAAGGTGGAGAGGTGAAGACCAACGTGTTTGAGGCCTTTTTTAATGGTTACCATCGCGATAATAAATGCGGTGATAAACATATAAATGGGAACAAAGCGTTTGGCGTTTAGCACCGGATGATCGGTATCGAAGATAAGGCGTTGTGCACTGAGGAAGATGAGGTAGGCAAAGATGCCTGAGATGAGCGGTGTGATAATCCAACTGCCCACAATGCTTTGTACGGTGTGCCAATCCACCGCCTCAGAACCGACGGACAGGCAGGCAAAGCCAATAATGGCACCAATAATAGAGTGGGTCGTCGAGACCGGCCAGCCCATGTATGAGGCAAGGAGCAACCAAGTGCCAGCAGCCAGCAGGGCTGACATCATACCAAACACCAACTCAAGCGGTTGATCCGCGTAGAGTGCGGTGTCAATTACCCCCTTTCGGATGGTGTCTGTTACCTCGCCGCCAGCAAGATAAGCGCCAGCAAATTCAAAAATCATGGCAACAATAATGGCTTGTTTCACGGTCAGCGCTTTAGAGCCGACCGACGTGCCCATTGCATTGGCGACGTCGTTGGCGCCGATACCAATTGCCATTAAAAAACCAAAAGCCGCGGCGACCATAATTAAAATGGTCCCGTGATTCATCAGGATTTCCATTGTAGTACCTTGTTATTACATCACTCGGTTAGGAACGGGAAAGCATCACCTCTAAGCGCGCGCCAACACGCTGCGCTTGATCGGCGATTTCACCGACCCACTCAAGGATTTTGTACAAGAACATGACGTCGACCGGATTGTATTCGTGTTCGACAGCCATCAATGCTTGGCGAAGTTGGATTTGCATGGAGTCGGTATCGTCTTCAATCACATCCAACTGATGAATCATTTCTGCCACCAAAGTCACTTCGCGGCCTTTGAACCCAGTTTCTAGTAACTCTTCCAGTTCATTGATCACACGGCGTGCTTGATCGGCTGCATCCAAACAACGCTGGACGTAGGCGATAAAGGCATCATTCATCGAGGGGGGCATACGGAGCTGACGGCCAATCACGCGGCCAGCGATATCCTTTGCCAAGTTTGCCAACTTATCCTGTTGGGTGAGCAGCTCCAGCATGTCTGTCCGATCAACAGGCATAAAGAGACCGCGGGGAAGTTTGAGTCGTATATTGCGTTTCAGTGTATCTGCGTCTTTCTCAATATCAGAAATTTGCTGACGCAGTTGGTTAGCCTGTTCCCAATCTTGACGCTCACAGGCGTTAAAAAAAGGAATGAGTAACGCACAGCAATCGTTCACACGATTAACATGGCGTTGTAAGGGTTTAATTGGGCTTTTTGCAAACAGCCCGACAATTGTATTTACTGGCATAGCCGTAATCTACCTGGTTGCCTCGTGCCCAGAGGGCAAAATGGAGGCCAAACGTTCAACGATGGTATATCGGAGCGGCGAATGGTAGCGCAGAACATTGGTTAAAGAAACAGCTTTTGTGATCTCACCCTCATTGCGCCTGATCAAGCCTGATAACTCCGGTACTTGCCGACAGGATCAATTGTTCATATCCTTGTCTGGCAATTGGCTATAGGTACCCGTATGGACACTGAGATAGAGCTCAAGTTTTTTGTCTCTTCTGACTTCTCTCACCGCATTCGCGATAAAATTGTCGGTGTAAAGCAGCTACAGCAGAGCCAGCGCGAGCTGGGAAACATCTACTTTGATACGCCAGATTTTACCCTACGCAAACACGATATCGGTTTGCGGGTGCGCCGCTTTGACGGCGTTTATATTCAAACGCTGAAAACGGCGGGCCGGGTGGTCGCTGGGCTACATCAACGCCCAGAGTACAACGCCGAGCTTAACGGACCTGAGCCGGACCTTTCTTTGATCCCGGTCGAAGCATGGCCCGATGGATTAGATATACAAGCGCTTGCGAGTCAACTTCAGCCGCTATTTTCGACTGATTTTGTGCGCCGTCAGTGGCTGTTGGCGACCGAAGACGGCAGCCAGATCGAACTGGCCTGTGATCAAGGCGAAGTGTCGACGGATGCGGGTGATAAAGACGTGATTTCTGAGGTTGAACTGGAGCTGATTTCTGGTCAAACCGATGCGTTGTTCTCACTGGCGCGTAACTTGGCTGATGAAGGCGGCGTGCGTCTTGGTAATTTAAGCAAGGCTGCGCGTGGCTATCGTTTAGCAACGGGTTACCAAGGCGATCCGGTCACGGCACTATCGATTGTGAAGTTACGTGATGACGACTCTCAAGAGAAAGCGCTGATCCGTATTTTGGAGCATGCGCTCAGCCATTGGCATTACCATGAGCAAATCTATATTGAGCGAGAATCGCTCGATGCGCTGCAAGAAATTCGCTATGCGGTATTACTCATCCGTCAAGCGCTTGCGTTGTTTGGTAGCGTGGTGCCTCGCCGTGCTAGCACCCTTTTACGTCAAGAGCTGCAATGGTTTGAAGGCGAGTTAGCTTGGCTTGACCATGCCACTGCCATTGCACGTTTGTGCGAGGATAAGGGGCAATATTTACGTAAACTTAATGCCCGTAAATCCTTGGTTAAGGCGCTGAAAGAAAAGCACGAAACCTTGCCTGAGCGAGAAGACGTGGTTGCGCTGCTCCATGCATCACGTTACTGCAACTTGCTGTTGGATTTAAGTCGTTGGATTTTATCCAAAGGGTGGCAGCCTTTCTTGGATGACAAAGCGGAAGAAAAGCTTGCCCAGCCCATCCAACACTTTGCCGATAAAGCCTTGCCGGATTCTTGGCAAGAGCTGTTGGCGGTTTTTGATGAGACGAAAACCCTGACGCGGCACGACTATTTTGATCAGTATCCAAGACTGCAACGCAACTTGTTACTGGGTACCTGCCTCGCGTCTTTGTTTGATAAAAGCCGGCGCAAAGCGTTCCGCCTGCCTTGGCTGGATATGTTACAAGGCATTGAAGAGCTGCGTTTGCTCGAGCCTGTGCGTGAACTGGTGGCTGAGCTGGACGACGACGAAGATAAGAAGCAAGCAGAAAAATGGTTGGCGCGTAAAGAAGAGTCGTTATTACACGCGATGACGCAAAGTCGCCAAACAGGCCTGACGCTTACCCCCTATTGGCAAGATTAAATGCCTTCTTATAAAAGCAGCTCCTTGAGCTGCTTCAGACTGCTGACAAAGGTCTAGCTTTCGAGCTAGACCTTTGATCTAATAGGAGTGTTGCAATAGGGATGCTCCGGTATGCTTCAAGAACCTTCTCCACACCAATATGAACTTGAAATGGTGACGATGGAACAACTTGTTCCCAAAGACCATCTTGTTCGTAAAATCGACCGCGCCATCGACTTCGAGTTTATTCGAGATGAAGTCGCTCACCTTTATTGCAAAGATAATGGCCGTCCACCCGTTGACCCCGTTCGCTTATTTAAAATCATCCTGCTTGGCTATCTCTTCGGCATCAAAAGCGAGCGCCAGCTTGTTAAAGAAATTGAAGTCAACGTTGCTTATCGTTGGTTCTTGCGTATGTCGCTGACAGAGAAGGTCATCCATGCGTCAACGCTGAGCCAA